>NZ_JBHXQZ010000055.1:0-48823 GCF_042717095.1 Streptomyces sp. NPDC058632
CGCGGACGAGACCCGGCGCCCGGACGTCCAGGGCTACACCCCCTCCGACCTCGAACTCTCCGGGCTGGACCAGCAGCAGATCAACGAACTCGTCGGCGCTCTGCGCACCCGGCCCGTATGGCAGTCCGCTACGTCACCCCGCCCGCTGGAGGACTGCTGCCCGCAGACGCCGGTCCAGCAGGGCATGTGGTTCCAGAGCCAGTACGCGCGGGGCGAGGGCTTCTACCACGTGCAGAACGTGCTGCGCATCGGGCAGGACCTGGATGTCGAGGTCTTCCGGGCGAGCTGGGCGCAGGTCATGCGGCGCCACCCGATCCTGCGCACCGGGTTCTGGACCACGAAGGACAACCGGGCGCTCCAGTTGGTCTGGGCCGACCTGCCCGTTCCCCTCGAGGTGGTCGACTGGCGGGCCGTGAGCCCCGACGAGCAGCGGGAGCGGCTGGACGCGCATCTCCTCGAGGACCGCGCCCGTGGTTTCGAGCCCGAGGACGCCCCGCAGTGGCGGATGCTCCTCGCGCGCACCGCCGAGGACCGGTACGAGCTGGTCTGGAGCGCGCACCACACCATCCTGGACGGCTGGAGCATCAGCCTGGTCCTGAGCGACGCCGTCCAGTGGTACGGCGCCCTGGCCGAGGGCCGGCATCTGGAGAAGGCGCCGCCCCGCCCGTACCGCGACTACGTCGGCTGGCTCCAGGAGCAGGACCTCCAGCAGGCCGAGGACTACTGGCGCGACGCCCTCCAAGGCGTCGAACAGGCCACCACCCTGAACCTGGGGACGGGGACGGGGACGGGGGCGGGGACGCGTCCGGACGCGGGCAACGACGAAACCCGGGGCGGGCCCGCCCCGTACCTCTGGGCCGAGGACTTCCTCAGCGAGGCGGAGACGACGCGGCTCCAGGACTTCGCCCTGACGCACCGGCTCACCCTCAACACCGTGCTGCAGGGCTGCTGGGCGCTCCTCCTCGGCCGTTACGCCCGTACCGACGACGTCGTCTTCGGCACCGTGGCGTCGGGACGGCCGGCCGACGTCGAGGGTGTCGAGCGCATGGTCGGCCTCTTCATCAACACGCTCCCGCTGCGGGTGAGCATGCCCGCGCAGCGTTCCGTACTCGCCTGGCTGAAGGACCTGCAGGAGCAGAGCCTGCGGATGCGCCAGTACGAGTACAGTCCGCTCGGCGAGGTCCAGCGGTGGAGCGGGCTGCCCGCGGGCGCGCCGCTCTTCGAGAGCCTCTTCGTCTTCGAGAACTACCCCGAGGGCGACCCCGAGGGCGAGACGGCGCTCCGCCTGGAGGCGCTCGGTTCGAAGGAACAGACGCACTACCCGCTCAACACCGCCATCACCGTCGGCGAGCGCATCGGCATCAACATCCTGTACGACACACGGCGGTTCGACGGCCGTACGGTCGAGGCGATGCTCGCGCACCTGCGGCAGATCTGCCGCGAGCTGGTGACGCGGCCGCAGCAGAGCCTCGCCCAGGTGGGCCTGCTCACCGACGCCGAGCGGACCCGGGCGCTGGAACAGTGGAGCAGCCAGTCCACGTCGCCCGTCGAGGACGTCCTGCTGCACGACCTGATCCAGGAGCAGGTCCGCGAAACGCCGGACTCGGTGGCGGTCGTCCACGAGGACGGACACCTCACCTACGCCGAACTCGACGCCCGTGCCAACCAGCTCGCGCACTGGCTGCAGGGCCGGGGCGTGGGACCCGACGTCCTGGTCGGGCTGTGTCTGGACCGCTCGCTGGAGGGCATCGTCGGTCTGCTGGGCATCCTGAAGGCGGGCGGCGCCTACGTCCCGATCGACCCCCGCTACCCGCTCGACCGCATGCGGTACGTCATCGAGGACTCGCGGCTGCGTCTGATGCTCACCCAGCGGCACCTGCTGCCACGGCTGCCGGAGCTGCCGAAGGCACCCGAGGCACGCGACGGTGACGGCCCGACGACGCTCTGCCTGGACTCCGACTGGTCCGCCGTGGCCGCCGGTCCGAGGACCGCGCCGACGACGGCCGTGACCTCGCGGAACCTGGCCTACATCATCTACACGTCGGGCTCGACCGGCCGGCCCAAGGGCGTCATGGTCGCGCACCACAACCTCCAGCACGTGGTGCCGTGGATCCGCCGCAACCCCTGCTTCGACCGGCGGCAGAACGTCCTCCAGGTCGCCTCCACCAGCTTCGACTTCTCCGTCTGGGAGATCGTCCTGCCGCTGGTGACCGGCGGCACCCTGCACATCCCCGCGCCCCACACCCGCATGATCGGCTCCGACCTGCAGAAGATGCTGTCCGAACGGGCCATCGAGAGCCTGAACTTCACGCCGGGCGCGCTCGCCACGCTCCCGACCGACGACCCGCTGCCGCATCTGCGCACCCTGGTCGTCGGCGGTGAGGCGTACTCGGCGGACCTCATCCGGACCTGGGCGCCGGGCCGTACCTTCTTCAACGTCTACGGGCCGACCGAGACCACGATCTTCGCCACCGGTACGCACACCGACGAGAACCTGGACGTCATCCACATCGGCCGGCCGATCACCAACGCCCGGTTCTACGTCCTCGACCCCTACCTGCGGCCCGTGCCGCCCGGGGTGCCCGGCGAACTGTGGATCGGCGGCGTGGGCGTGACCCGCGGCTACATGAACCGCCCCGACCTCACCGCCGAGCACTTCGTCGCGGACCCGTTCGGAGACGAACCCGGCGGGCGGCTCTACCGGAGCGGCGACCTCGTCCGGTATCTCCCCGACGGGAACATCGAGTTCATCGAGCGCATCGACGGCCAGGTGAAGATCCGGGGCTTCAGGATCGAGCTGGGCGAGATCGAGGCCGTGCTGGAGCAGCACCCGCACGTGCGCACCTACGCCGTGCTCGCCCAGCCGGACACCCGGTCGGACGGCACCGGCAAGCGACTGGTCGCGTACGTCGTGACGGACGGGGGAGCCCCGGACGTGGACGGGGAGCTGCGGGCGCACCTCAAGGAGCGACTGCCCTCGTACATGGTGCCGTCGGCCTTCGTCACGCTCGACGAACTGCCCCTGACCGGCAACGGCAAGCTGAACCGCCGGGCGCTCCCGCTCCCCGACGAGAGCGCGGCACCGGCGCCCTCCGCCGCCTCGCTGCCCCGGACCGCGACCGAGGCGAAACTGGCGGAGATCTGGGCCGAGGTACTGGGCCACAGCCCCGTCGGCGTCCTCGACGACTTCTTCTCGCTGGGCGGACACTCCCTGCTCGCGGTGAAGGTGGCCGCGCGCGTCCGGCAGACCTTCGGCGTCGACCTGCCGGTGCGGGTGCTGTTCGAGCAGCCGGTCCTCTCCCGGGTCGCCGTCGCCGTGGACGAACTGCTGCGGGAACAGCAGCCGTACCCCGCCCTGCCGCTCGTCCCGGTGACACGGGACGAGCCCGTGCCCGCCACCTTCGACCAGCAGCGGCTCTGGTACATGGACCGGCTGGTCCCCGACAGCCCGCTCTACACCGTGGGCTGGCTCCTGCACCGGTCCGGGGCGACCGACCCGGCACGGCTGCGGCGGGCCCTCGAAGCGCTGATCGCGCGCCACGAGGTCCTGCGCACCACGTTCCGCGAGCACGGCGGACGCGTGTGGCAGGAGATCGCCCCGACCGGGACGGTCGTCCTGACCGAGGCCGACCTGACGACCGAGCGGGCCGAGCCGGCCGAGCGGTGGCGGGAATCGGTCAAGGCCGTCACCCGCGAGCTGTGGCTGGAGACGTTCGACCTCGCTCACGGCCCGCTGCTGCGTACCCTGCTCGTCCACCTGCCGGACGGCGAGTCGCTCCTGGCCTTCAGCGCGCACCACGCCGTCTTCGACGGCTACTCGGTGGGCATCCTCAACGACGAACTGCTGCGCCTCTACGACCTCCTCGAGGACGACGGCGCCGCGCTGCCCGGACCGCCGGCCGTCCAGTACGCCGACTACGCGGTGTGGCAGCAGCAGTGGCTCGAGGAGGAACGCCTCCGGCCGCACCTGGACTACTTCAAGGCGCAGCTGGCCGACGCGCCCGCGCTGATCTCGCTGCCGACCGACCACCCCCGGCCCGCGGTGCAGAACTACCGCGGCGCCAACCTCACCTCGGCCCTTGGGCCCGAGCTCGTCGAGCAGCTCGGGAAGGTGAGCGTCGAACACCGGACGACCGACTTCGTCACGTTCCTGAGCGCGTTCGCCGTCCTCCTCTCGCGCTACAGCGGGCAGGACAAAGTGGTCATCGGCATTCCGGTCGCGGGCCGCGGCCGCATCGAGACCGAGCCGATGATCGGCTTCCTCGTCAACACCATCGCGCTCTGCGTCGACCTGGAGGGCGACCCGGACTTCGCGGACGTGCTCCACCAGGTCCGCTGGAAGCTCCTGGAGGCGCAGAGCCGGCAGGAGGTGCCGTTCGACCGCATCGTCGAGGAGCTGAAGCCCGAACGCAGCCTCAGCTACAGCCCGGTCTTCCAGGTGATGTTCACCGGCCTGGACAAGATCTTCGAGGAGCTGCCCGGCTCCCGGCAGCCCGCCTGGATCCACGACGTGACGGACGACGGGGTCGGCGTCGCCAAGTTCGACCTGGGCATGAGCATCCAGCAGCGCGACGGGGAACTGCGGTACACCTTCGAGTACAGCACCGACCTCTTCGAGCGGGACACCGTCGCCGGCATGGGCGAGCACCTGCGGAACCTGCTCACGGCGGCCCTGGCGGCACCGCGGACGTCCGTCGCCCGGCTGCCGCTGCTCGCCGCCGACACCCGCCGGCGCATCCTCGACGAGCGGAACGCCACCGACGACCCGGGCACGCTGCGGCCCGTCACCCTCCACGGACTCTTCGCCGAGCAGGCCGGCCGGACGCCCGACCGGGTGGCCCTGTCCTACGAGGACGAGCAGCTGACGTACGCCGCGCTGGACCGGCGGGCCGACCGGCTGGCCAGGACCCTGCGCGACCGGGGCGTCGGGCCGGAGACCCGGGTCGGGATCTGCATGCGACGCTCCCTCGACCTGGTGACCGCGCTGCTCGCCGTCCTCAAGGCCGGCGGCGCGTACGTCCCGCTGGACCCCGACCACCCGCGTGAGCGCCTCGCCCACATGGCCGAGGACGCCAGGATACGGCTCGTCCTGACCCGGCCCGACACCCGGGACGCCCTCGGCTTCCTGGGAGAAGAGGGCGTACGGCTCCTCGACCTCGGGGAGGACGAGGCCTCCTGGCCCGACGCGAGTCCCGAGCCGCTGGACGTCACCGTGAGCCCGGACGGCCTCGCCTACGTCATCTACACCTCCGGCTCCACCGGACGCCCCAAGGGCGCCATGCTGTCCCACCGGGGCATCTGCAACCGCCTGCTCTGGATGCAGGACGCCTACGGCCTGCGCCAGGACGACCGCGTCCTGCAGAAGACCCCGTACAGCTTCGACGTCTCGGTCTGGGAGTTCTTCTGGCCGCTGATCGCCGGCGCCCGGCTGCACGTCGCCCGGCCCGAGGGCCACCGCGACCCGGCCTACCTGGCCGACCTGATCGAGCGCGAGGGCATCGGCGTCCTGCACTTCGTGCCCTCGATGCTCCAGGCATTCCTCCAGCAGCCGACCGTCGGCCGGCAGTGCCGGGGCGTGCGGCACGTGATGTGCAGCGGGGAGGCCCTGCCCCCCGAGGTGCGGGACGCGTTCCTGCGGACCCTGCCCGACACCCGGCTGCACAACCTCTACGGGCCCACGGAGGCGTCCGTCGACGTCAGCTACTGGGAGTGCCGCGACACACCGGGCGCGACCACCGTCCCCATCGGCCGTCCGGTGGCCAACACCCGGCTGTACGTCCTCGACGAGGCGATGGAACCGGTGCCGGACGGCGTCATCGGCGAGCTGTTCATCGGCGGCGTGCAGCTGGCGCGCGGCTATCTGGGGCGCCCGGACCTGACCGCCGAACGCTTCGTGGCCGACCCGTTCGGCGCTGGCCGGCTCTACGCCACCGGCGACCTGGCCCGGTACCGGGCCGACGGCGCCATCGAGTACGCGGGCCGCAAGGACCACCAGGTCAAGATCCGCGGCTACCGCATCGAGATCGAGGAGATCGAGGCCGTCCTGGCCGACCACCCGGCCGTACGCTCCTGCCTGGTCGTCGTCCACGAGGTCACGCCCGTCGACAAGCGGCTCACCGCCTTCGTCACCCGGCAGGCGGGAGGGGAGGCAGGCCCGGGCACCGGATCGGAGACAGGTCCGGACGAGCTGCGGGCCGCTCTCCTCGAACGGCTCCCGGAATACATGGTGCCCACCTACTTCGTCGTCCTCGACGAGTTCCCGCTCACGGCCAACGGCAAGGTCGACCGCAAGGCGCTGCCCGCGCTGCCCGACATCGTGCGGCAGGCGCGGGAGGGCGAGGACCATGTCGCGCCGAGGACCGGGACGGAGCGGATCCTCGCCGACCTGTGGGCACGGCTCCTGGACCTGGAGCGGGTCGGCATCCGGGACGACTTCTTCGCCCTCGGCGGCCACTCCCTGCTCGTGGCCTCCATGGCGACCGAGGTCCAGGACCGGTGGGGCATCACGCTCATGCTCACCTCGGTCTTCCAGAACCGGACCGTCGAAGCGCTCGCCCGGGTCATCGACCGGAGCGTCGACGAGGGCGACAGCGAGGAAGAGGACGCGGCGGAACTGTTCGACCTGCTCTGACCATCCCGGCGCGCGCCGTTCACGGCGCTGTCCACCACGGCTTCACCCCGGCACGCGCCGGCCAGGCACAAGGCGAGGAGAGAAGACCATGTCCGCTGCCGAGACGTCCTTCGCAGCCGAGACGTCCCTGAAGAGCCCCCGGATCGCCGAACTGACGGCGGCCGTCGAGGCAGGCGGCCACGACGCCGTCGACGCGTTCTGGAAAGAGGTCACCGCGAACGGCTCCCCCCTGATGGAGCCCGCCGGCGACGACGGCTCCCACACCCTGGTCACCTTCCTGTGGCGGGACCCGGGGGACACCGAGAACGTCATCGTGCTCTTCTGCAGCGCGCCCGGCGGCGACCTCAGGGAGTTCCGGATGGAACACCTGCCGGGCACCGACCTCTGGTACCGGTCCTACCTCATGCCGTCCGAGCTGCGGACCACCTATCTGCTGTCGGTCAACGACGCGATGGCGCCCTTCGGTTCGTACGAGGAGGTGCTGCGCCGTCTCCCCGAGTACCGGCCCGACCCGCTCAACCCCCACGACTACACGCTCATGGGCAACCCGAACCAGTTCAAGGTGTCCGTGCTGGAGCTGCCCGCCGCCCCCAAGCAGCCGTGGAACATCCCGCGGCGCGGGGTGCCCAAGGGCAGGAGCCGGATGCAGACCATGGACAGCGCCGTCCTCGGCACCCGGCACCACGTCAGCGTCCACACACCGCCCGGCTACACCGCCGACGGCGACGACTACGACGTCTTCGTGCTCTTCGACGGATGGTCCTACTACAACTTCGCGGCCATCACGACCGTGATGGACAACCTCCTCTACGCCGGCCGCATCCCCCCGTACGTCCTGGTGATGCACACCAACGAGGACCAGGAGATCCGGGCCCGCGAACTGACCTGCCACGACCCGTTCAACGCGTACCTGAACCAGGAACTGATGCCCTGGGTCCACGAGAACTACCACATCACCCCGGACCCCGCGCGGACCGTCGTCGGCGGCTCCTGTTTCGGCGCCCTCGCCGCGATGTACGCCGCGTACCGCACCCCCGAGCGGTTCGGCCGCGTCATCTCCCAGTCGGGGTCCTACTGGTGGCCCGGAAAGAACGTCCCGGAAAAGGAGGAGGAATGGCTGACGCGTCGTTTCGAGGAATCGCCGAAACTCCCCATCCGGTTCTCCATGGACATCGGGAGCCTTGAGCGCGCCATTGTCGACTACGACCCCATGACGAGTCATCAGAACATGCTGGGCGTCCTCGAGGAGAAGGGGTACGAGGTCGACTACCGCGAATACCTGGGCGGTCACGACATGGTCTGCTGGCGCGGCACCATCGTCGACCGGCTGCGCTCCTTCCACCCGGGCCGCTGAACGATATGGCGATTCGTTCGAAAAGCCCTGAGAAGCGAGAACCGAGAACCGAGAAAGCATGCGAAAGGTGAGCGAGATGAGTGCAGCCACGATCACCGTGCTGCCCGGGGACGGAGTCGGCCCCGAGGTGACGGCCCAGGCGCTGGACGTGCTGCGCGCCGTGGAGGAGACCTACGGACACCGCTTCACGGTGCACAAGCGCCGGGTCGGCCTGGACGCCATCGCGGCGGAGGGCGTCGCGATCTCCGACAGCACCTTCGAGATCTGCGGACAGAGCGACGCGATCCTCTTCGGCGCCATCGGCAGCCTGCCGGCCGGAGCCGAACAGAAGGGCGGCCCCCGCCCGGAACAGGCACTGTTCCGCCTCCGCAAGGAGTTCGGCTTCTTCGCCAACCTCCGGCCGGTGCGCCCCTTCGAGGCGCTGTACGGGGCCTCCTCGATCAAGCCCGAGTACCTCAAGGGCGCCGACATGATCTTCGTACGGGAACTGTCGGCCGGGCTCTACTACGGGCGCCTGGAATCCGTGCCCGGCAAGCCGAGCGCGATCCGCCGCACCCCGCAGGGCACGGACGCCATCGACACCCTCCTCTACACCGAGGCGGAGATCGAGCGGGTCGTCCGCGCCGCGTTCGAGATCGCACTCGGGCGGGAGCGGAAGGTCACCTCCGTCGACAAGGCCAACGTGCTCAGCTCCTCCGTCCTGTGGCGCGAGGTGGTGGACCGGGTGGCGGCCGACCACCCCACCGTCGGCTACGAGCACATGCTCGTCGACGCCTGCGCCATGCGGCTGATCAGGACACCGGCGGACTTCGACGTCATCGTCACCGAGAACCTCTTCGGCGACATCCTCACCGACGAGGCGTCCATGCTCACCGGCTCCATCGGCATGCTGCCCTCCGCGAGCCTCGGCACCCGCCGCACCGCCGGCGGCACCTTCGGACTGTACGAGCCCATCCACGGCTCCGCCCCCGACATCGCCGGCCAGGACAGGGCCAACCCCGTGGGCGCGATCCTCTCCGGCGCCCTGCTGCTGCGCCACTCCCTGGGCCTCCACCGGGAGGCCGCCGCCGTCGAGGAGGCGGTCGCGGCCGTCGTCGGCGAGGGATTCAGGACCCCGGACCTCGCGGAGGCGACGAGCACCGTCGTCGGCACCGCGGAGATGGGCCGGCGCGTCGCGGACCGGCTGCGGCGGACGGCCGCCTGACCCCCGCTGCCCGCCGCCCGCCGTCCCCGCCGTCTCCTCGACGGCGGCGGCCACGGCGTACGGCCCGCGCCACCGCGCACGCGCACACCGCTCGACGAAGAGACGACTGGGACTGGAGTTTGCCCCCACATGACGACGTCACAGAGTGCCTCCCCGGCTTCCCCGGCGGCCGTGCCGACCGGCCTCGACGCGCAGCGCCTGCTGGTCCGTGAGGCCCGCCGGGAGATGGTGCGCCGCCACCGGGCCGCGCAGACCGACACCGCGGAACCGCCGATCCGGGTCATGGCACGACTCGTCGACGACCTCGAACGGGAATGCGCGGCCCGCGGGTTCGACCTCACCGCCACCCGGCTCGAGATCGTCAACCGGACCATCGGCGACGTCAACGTGCGGTTCATCAGCGAATGCGAGGGGGAGGAGGGCGGCCCCGGGGACTACCGCCTCCTCGGCGACGAACTCGGCATCGCCCTGCCCGGCGAGGACCTCAACGGCCGGCCGGCGTCCGGGGAGGGCTACCACTGGCTCCGGGACCGGATGACGGAGGAGGAGCGCCGGCTCCTCGACGCCGGATACGACCCCCGTGTCTACGACATCCAGGGCGTCGGCAACCCCCTCCTGCGGGGCCGGCTCGCGGCCGACATGGCGCGGTGGGGCGTGACCGCGACCGCCGACCAGGTGGCACTCGGCCTGGGCGCGGGCGACTGCATCGACAAGATCCTCCGCGGACTGGCGTTCTTCGCCCACCGCCGCTCCGAGTCGCCCGGCGCCGTCCTCTTCGCCGCCCCCGGCTTCAACATGCCCGAACTCCAGGCCGCGACCTACGGATACCGGCTGCACCGGGTACCGACCCTGGCCGAGGACCGGTTCAAGCTGACCGACACCCTCCTCGCCCGGCACCTGCGGGAGAACCCGGACATCACCGTCGTCTACCTGACCGTGACGAACAACCCGACGTCCCTCGCGTACACGCCCGACGAACTCGCCGCGCTCATGGAGGTCGTCCGCCGCTTCGCCGACCGGGGGCACCACGTCCACGTGCTCGCGGACCTCGCCTACGTCGGCACCGGCCGCCCCGCCGAGGACGAGGCGCGCATGCGCGGCCTGGCCTCCGTCCCCGAGGTCGCCGACCGGATGATCTACGTGAACAGCTTCTCCAAGACCCGCACCCTGACCGGCGACCGGTTCGGCTGGGCCGTCTTCGGCGACACCGCGTTCTCCGTCGCCATGCGGTCGAGCTGGATGAACAGTGTGAGCTGCCTTCCCGGCGAATGGCAGCTGCGTTTCATGGCGTACGACACCCTCTTCCGCCAGAAGCCCGAACTGGCCGAGAAGATCCGCGGGCTCTACCGGCTGCGCCGGTCCCGGCTGCGCACACAACTCCAGTCCTTCGACAGGGAACACCAGCTCTTCGAGCACATCCACGTCGACGACGACGCCACCATCTACACCTGGAGCAGGCTCAGGGCGGGCGAGGACTGTTTCTCGGTGCTCGAGAAGACCGGAATCGCCGGAATTCCCGGATCCACCTTCGGATATTCCGACGACTACATCCGGTTCTCGGTCGGTATTCACCCGGTCGTCATCGACTGACCCGCGCCTTTCCCGTCCCGATTCCTTTCCGAAACGGAGAGACCATGCAGAAGGAAGCACACGGAACCGCACGCGACGTACAGGACATCAATTCCCTCGATGTCCCGGTGAACTTCAACTGGAACAGCGACCCGAGCCCGCTCACCCCTCTGCCCACGGCCATCCCCGGCGAGCCGCTCGCCGCCCAGGTGGCCAGGACCGACATCCTCTCGGAGTGTCTGCGCGACGGCCTCCAGGGCATCTCCGGCTACCCGTCGGTCGACGACATGATGCGCTACCTGCACCTCCTCCACGGCTTCGGCATCACGTACGCCACCGTCGGGATCTACCCGGGCAACGCCGACCGGATCAACGCGAGGATGAAGCAGCTGCTGGCGCGGATGCGGGACGAACTCCCCGGCGTCGTGCCCTCCGTGCTCTCCATGTGCACGGAGGAGTCCCTGAGGTGGACCGTCGAGTGCAAGGAGATCCACTCCGGCCTCGAGTCCGTCGTCTTCATGGGCAGCGCGCCGTCCCGGCGCCTCGTCCAGGGCTGGGACCTCGACTTCATCCTGACCAGGCTGGAGACGTTCATCAAGAAGACCGTGGAGATGGGCATCCCCGTCGTCGCGGGCACCGAACACACCACCCAGACCTCCCCCGAGGACCTGCGGGCGATCACCCGCACCCAGGTCGAGAGCGGCGCCTACATCGTCGCCCTCGCCGACACCATCGGGGTCATCCGGCCGCTCGGCACCTACCGCATCATCCGCTTCATCCGTGACGAACTCGACGCCCTGGGCGTGCCGGACATGCGGGTCGACTGGCACGGCCACCGCGACACCGGCAACGCCCTGGGCAACGCCATGGCCGCGGTCGCCGCCGGCGCCGGCCGGATCCACGTCGTCTCGCGCGGGGTCGGTGAACGCTCCGGCAACGCCTCCCTGGAAGAGATCGTCCTCAACTTCGCCGCGATCCAGGCCGAGGCCGGACTGCCCGTCTCCTGGGACATGCCCCAGCTGCTCGAACTCATCACCTGCTACCAGAAGATGGTCGGCGTCGAGCCGCCGGAGCACGGCGTGCTCGGCAAGCGCTACAGCCACACCTCCTCCGGCATCCACACGGACGCCATCCTCAAGGCCCACCACCTCGCCGACCGGGCCCACGAGGCGGACAACCCCGAACTCGAGGACAAGCTGCGGGAGATGTCGCGCACCGTGTACTCGGCCGTGGACCCCGCGGCCGTCGGCGGCGCCCTGTCCGTGGCCGTCAGCCCGTGGAGCGGCCGCAGTTCCGTACGGCTCGCCTGCATGCTGAGCGGCCGCGACCCCCGCGAACTCTCCCCGGAGACCGTCGACCTCCTGCTCGCCCGCGCAGGCGAACTGGGCCGCGAACTGACGCCGGAGGAGCTCGACGAGGCCTTCGCGAAGACGTCCCCCGCCCCCACGGCCTGAGCCGGGCCCTCCCCTCCTCCCAGGTGAAGCCCTCACCCACGCACCGCCCCCGAAGGAGACACCGCACGATGCCACGAACGATGTTCGACAAGATCTGGGACGCACACGTGGTGCGTGACGAACCCGGTGAGATACCGATGCTCTACATCGACCGGCATCTCACGCACGAGGCGACCTCGCCACAGGCCTTCGCCGGGCTGACCGAGCGCGGCCTTCCGGTGCACCGCCCCGAGACCGTGGTCGCGGTGATCGACCACAACGTGCCCACGGTGCCGGGCCGCCGGCTCGTCGACGTCATCGACCAGCAGAGCGTCATCTGCATCGAGACGATGGAGGACAACGCCCGCGACTTCGGCGTCCAGCTCCTCGGCATGAACGACGCCGACCAGGGCATCGTGCACGTCATCGGCCCCGAACTGGGCCTGTCGCTGCCCGGCATGACCGTCGTCTGCGGCGACTCCCACACCTCCACGCACGGCGCCCTCGGCATCTTCGCCATGGGCATCGGCACCAGCGAGGTGGAGCACGTCCTGGCCACGCAGTGCCTGCTCCAGCAGAAGCCCCGGACGATGAACATCCGCATCGACGGCACGCTGGCACCCGGCGTGACCGCCAAGGACATCGCCCTGGCCATGATCCGCCGGCTCGGCACCGACGTCGGCACCCACCACGTCATCGAGTTCACCGGCTCCGCGGTGGAGTCGCTGACCGTCGAGGGCCGCATGACCCTGTGCAACATGGCCATCGAGGCGGGGGCACGGGCCGGCATGGT
Organism: Streptomyces sp. NPDC058632; assembly: GCF_042717095.1. NCBI lineage: Bacteria > Bacillati > Actinomycetota > Actinomycetes > Kitasatosporales > Streptomycetaceae > Streptomyces > Streptomyces sp. NPDC058632. Next base: position 12,985 of record NZ_JBHXQZ010000055.1, read on the forward strand.
CGCCCCCGACGACGTCACCGTCGAGTACGTGCGCGGCCGCCGCTACGCGCCCTCCGGCGAGCTCTTCGAGCTCGCCGCCGAGCAGTGGAAGCAGCTGGCCTCGGACCCCGGCGCCCGCTACGACGCGGCACACCACCTGAACGTCGACGACCTGGTGCCGCAGGTCACCTGGGGCACCAACCCGGGCATGGTCGCCGACGTGACCGGCACGGTCCCCGACCCGCAGGCCGAGAGCGACCCGGCGCTGCGCGCCGAGATGGAGAAGGCCCTGGAGTACATGGGCCTGGAACCCGGCCAGCGCGTCGACGACATCAAGGTCGACACCGTGTTCATCGGGTCGTGCACCAACTCGCGGCTGGAGGACCTGCGGGAGGCCGCCGCGTTCGTCACCGGCAGGAAGGTGGCGTCCGGCGTACGCGCCATCGTCGTCCCCGGTTCCATGGCCGTCCGCCGCGACGCCGAGGCCGAAGGACTGGCGGACGTCTTCCGCGAGGCGGGCTTCGAGTGGCGTGAGCCCGGCTGCAGCATGTGCATCGCCATGAACGGGGACCGGCTCTCCGCGGGCGAGCGCTGCGCCTCGACCAGCAACCGCAATTTCGAGGGACGTCAGGGCCGGGGCGGCCGCACCCACCTGGTCAGCCCGGTGACCGCGGCCGCCACGGCCGTGGCCGGCCGGTTCGCCGACGTCCGCGACGTGTAGAGGAAGGACCACCGTGGAGAAATTCATCACGCACGAGGGCACCGCGGTACCGCTGATGCGGTCCAACGTGAACACCGACGACATCGTCCCCGCCCGGTTCCTCAAGTCGATCAGCCGCACCGGCTTCGGCCGGCACCTGTTCGGGAACTGGCGCTACCTCGAGGACGGGACCACGCCCGCCCCGGACTTCCCGCTGAACGAACCCCGCTACGAAGGCGCCTCCGTGCTCGTCGCGGGCGACAACTTCGGCTGCGGCTCCTCGCGCGAACACGCGCCCTGGTCCCTGCGGGAGTTCGGCTTCCGGTGCATCGTCGCGCCGGGCTTCGCGGACATCTTCCACAACAACTGCTTCAACAGCAGCATCCTCCCGGTCCGGCTGGAGGCGGCCGAGGTCGAGACGATCGCGAAGGGCCTGACGGACGGGGCCTCGCCGACGCTGCACATCGACCTGCCGGCCCAGACCGTGACCGCCGCCGACGGACGGACCTTCCGCTTCGAGATCGACCCCTTCAAGAAGACCTCCCTGATGGAGGGGCTCGACAACATCGGCTGGTCCCTCTCCCACAAGGACCGCATCCTCGCCTACGAGCAGCGCCGCCGGCAGGAGGCGCCCTGGCTCTTCCCCCGTACCGCGTGACCCGGCGGCCCCGTACCACGACGTCCGACAGCACAGAGGCTGGAGCCCGGCAATGGAAGCACAGCAGTTGAAGGTCCTCGTCAACGACGAGGAGCAGTACTCCTTGTGGCCGACCTACCTCGCCGTCCCCGACGGCTGGCGAGAGACGGGGACGGCCGGCTCGAAGGAGGAGTGCCTCGCGTACGTCAAGGAGGTCTGGGTCGACATGCGGCCCAAGAGCCTGCGCCTGCAGATGGAGAAGACGGCCGGCTGACGGCCGGTCCGGTCAGCGGAACTTCGTGACAGTGACAGAGGAGCCACTCATGGACGAACTCGTCGGACGCCTCTCGGCCGAGGGGCACAGGACCGTGGTCGGCGGTCCCTCACCCTCGGTGAAGGACCTCCAGCGGCGTATCACCGAGATGGGATACGTCTTCATCAAGTTCACCGACACCGACGGCGGCACCGACCTCGGCGTACGCGTCGACCCGGCCGCCAGCGACCTCGGCGGGGCCGACTTCGACAAGGGCACCGGCCGCGTGCACATCGAGGGCACGCTGACACTCAACCTGGTGAAGGTGCGGTGCGTGACCGACATCGAGCTGCCGTCGCTCAGCGGAACCGGTCACCTGGTGGCGATCGGGGAAACCGCCCTCGTGTAGCCTCGGCCGGCTCTCCCCGCCAGGAGCCCCCACACCGGACGGTCCCGCGTCCCGGGGGCTCCCCCCGCGGCGGGACGGGTACTCCGCTCCCCGTCCCGCCGCTCCCGCCCTACGCCCGGCCGTCCGCCCGTCCCGCCAGATCCGTCAGGAGCTGGTGGAGAGGTTCGGTGGCGCGGCGGCGGTACTCCTGGACCGCCCAGCCGTTGCCGTCCGGGTCCTTGAAGTACATGAACGTCGCGCCGTCGTCCGGGGCGTACACGACCGGTTCGGAGATCTCCAGGCCGCGTGCGGTCAGTTCCGCGTGGGCCGCCTTGATGTCGGCGACGCACAGCTGGAGGCCCTGGTACGAGCCCGGGGTTGGGCGGGCGTCGCCCGCCATCTCCCAGATGGCGTCGCCCAGCGCGATCGAACAGCCGGAGCCCGGGGGCGTCAGCTGGACGATGCGCATGCCCGGCATGACCTCCTGGTCGATGTCGACGTGGAAGCCGACCTTGTCCCGGTAGAAGTCCCTGGCCCGGTCGATGTCGCTGACAGGCAGCGGAAGCACTTCGAGGGTCATGGCCATGTTCATCGGGGTTCCTCCGGCTGAGTCGGTGCGGTCGGTGCGGTCGGTGCGGGCTCTCGGTGTCACGCGAACCGCCATCTGGTCTGGCTGAACGGCTCTCCCTTACCGAAGCCGAAAACCGTGCGCGGTGCCACCGAAAACACGACGGCGTGTCCCGGCCCGTGGTGGAAGTGGCCGTCCCGCACCTCGAAGTGCCAGAAGCTGCCGTACTTCGTCTCCCAGGCCGCCGCCAGTTCGCGCAGCCTGCCGTCGTCGGCGACCCGGACCGCGTCGCCCTCCACCGTGAGGTCGTAGCCCTCGTTCCAGGTGTTGGTGCCGGTGGTCAGGACGACGTGCGGGTTCGCCGCCAGGTTGCGGGCCTTGCGTTCCCCCGGCCCGGTGCAGAAGTGCAGCGCGCCGTCCGACCAGACGGTGGGGAGCGGGGTGACGTGGGGACGTCCGTCGGGGCGGACCGTCGAGATCCAGAACAGCTCCGCCGCGGCGAGCCGCCCCTCCGCCTCGGTCCAGGGGAGCGCGGTCGCCTCCGGGTCGCTGTAGCGCGGGTCGAGACGGGCCTCGGGGGAGGCGGGAGTCCCGTTCGTCGGGGGTGGTGGTGTGTCGGTCATGGTGGCCTCACCGGTCGGGGGCGGGGGCGACGGGGGAGTTCCTCCCCGGAGGGTTTGACCCCGCCCGCCCCCGGAACTCATCGCACACCGCAGGGCACCGCACCCGCCGTCCCGGGGCCGGGTCGCGGCGGGGCGGATAGGCTCGTCGCCTGTACGGGCTCGTGGTGAGCCCGAGGTGGGCCGAGGACCGAGGGAGGCCGGGGATGACGTCGGTGCCGGGGCGCAGGAGCAGTACCTTCACGCGGCTGCTGCGGCACGGTTTCACCGATCCGTCGGCGGCCGAGCGGCTGCTGGACGGCCCCGAGCTGGCCGCGGTGCGCGACGACCCGGTACTCCTCGAGGCGCTCGGCGGCACCGCCGACCCCGACCTCGCGCTGCTGGGCCTGGTCCGGCTGCTGGAGGCGCAGACCGGCGCCACCGGCCGGCAGGAGCTGCTGGACACGCTGATCGCCGCCAAGCCGCTGCGCGACCGGCTGCTCGGTGTGCTCGGCGCCTCCGAGGCCCTGGCCGACCATCTCGCCCGGCACGCCGACGACTGGCAGGCGCTCGTCACGTACGAGGCGCGGGACCTGCACCCCGGCGTGACCGAGTTCGAGCACGGCCTCGCCGCCGCCACCGACGCCGTGTCGCTGCGCGTCGCCTACCGGCGGTGCCTGCTGTCCATCGCCGCCCGCGACGTCTGCGGCACCACCGAGGTGTCCGAGACCGCCGCCGAACTCGCCGATCTCGCCACCGCCACCCTGCGCGCCGCCCTCGCGCTCGCCGAGGCCGCCGCGCCCGAGGACACCGACCTGTGCCGGCTCGCGGTGATCGCGATGGGCAAGTGCGGCGGGCACGAGCTGAACTACGTGTCGGACGTCGACGTCATCTTCGTCGGCGAGGCGGTGGAGGGCGCCGACGAGGACAAGGCCCTGCGTGCCGCCACCCGGCTGGCCTCGCACATGATGCGGATCTGCTCCGAGAACAACGTCGAGGGCACCATCTGGCCCGTCGACGCCAACCTGCGGCCCGAGGGCCGCAACGGTCCCCTCGTCCGCACCCTCGCCTCGCACCGCGCCTACTACCAGCGCTGGGCCAAGACCTGGGAGTTCCAGGCGCTGCTCAAGGCCCGTCCGGTGGCCGGCGACCTCTCGCTCGGCGAGGAGTACGTCGCCGCCCTCCGCCCCCTGGTGTGGCAGGTCGCCGAACGGGAGAACTTCGTCGCCGACGTGCAGAAGATGCGCCGCCGGGTCATCGACACCATCCCCACCGCCGAGGTCGACCGCCAGCTCAAGCTCGGCCCCGGCGGGCTGCGCGACGTCGAGTTCGCCGTGCAGCTGCTCCAGCTGGTGCACGGCCGCACCGACACCTCCCTGCGCAGCGGCACCACCCTCGACGCGCTGGGGGCCCTCGCCGCCGGCGGCTACGTCGGCCGCGCCGACACCGCCCAGCTCGACGACGCCTACCGCTTCCTGCGCTCCCTGGAACACCGCATCCAGCTCTTCAAGCTGCGCCGCACCCACCTGGTCCCGGAGGACGAGACGGACCTGCGCCGCATCGGCCGCTCCCTGGGCCTGCGCACCGACCCGGTGGCGAGCCTGACCCGCGAATGGCGGCGGCACGCCTCCGCCGTACGGCGGCTGCACGAGAAGCTGTTCTACCGGCCGCTGCTCGACGCGGTCGCCCAGCTCGCCCCCGGCGAGGCCCGGCTCAGCGCCGAGGCCGCCCGCGAACGGCTGGTCGCCCTCGGCTACGCCGACCCCGGCGCCGCCCTGCGCCACCTGGAGGCGCTGGCGTCCGGCATGACCCGCAAGGCGGCCATCCAGCGGACCCTGCTGCCCGTACTGCTCGGCTGGTTCGCCGACTCCGCCGACCCGGACGCCGGCCTGCTGAACTTCCGCAAGGTCTCCGACGCGCTCGGCAAGACCCCCTGGTACCTGCGACTGCTGCGCGACGAGGGCGCCGCCGCCGAGAACCTCGCCCGCGTCCTGTCCGCCGGACGGCTCGCCCCCGATCTGCTGCTGCGCGCACCCGAGGCGGTGGCCCTGCTCGGCGACGGTGAGGCCGGCGGCCTGCGGCCGCGCTCCCGTGCCCACCTGGAGCAGGAGATCCTCGCCGCCGTCCGCCGCGCCGACGGCGCCGCCCAGGCGGTCACCGCCGCCCGCGGAGTCCGCCGCCGCGAGCTGTTCCGCACCGCCGCCACCGACATCGTCGGCTCCTACGGCACCGAGTCCCAGCCCGCCGAGGCCGACCAGGGTGCCCTGGTCGACCTGGTCGGCGGCGCCGTGTCCGACCTGACCGCCGCCACCCTCGCCGGCACGCTGCGCGCGGTCGTCCGGGAGGGCTGGGGGGACACCCTCCCCACCCGCTTCGCGATCATCGCCATGGGCCGCTTCGGCGGCCACGAGCTGAGCTACGGCTCCGACGCGGACGTCCTGTTCGTCCACGAACCGCGCGACGGCGTGGACGAACGGGAAGCGGCCGACGCGGCCGGCAAGGTCGTCGCCGAGATGCGCCGTCTGCTCCAGCTCCCCAGTGCCGACCCGCCCCTGCTCATCGACGCCGACCTGCGCCCCGAAGGCCGGTCCGGGCCGCCGGCCCGCACCCTGAAGTCGTACGAGGCGTACTACCGGCGCTGGTCCCTGATGTGGGAGCGGCACGCGCTGCTGCGCGCCGAGCCGGTCGCCGGTGACGAGGACCTCGGCCGCCGCTTCGTCGAGCTGATCGACCCGCTGCGCTATCCGCCCAATGGAGTCGGCGAGGACGACGCGCGCGAGATCCGGCGCCTGAAGGCCCGCATGGAGTCCGAACGGCTGCCGCGCGGCACCGACCCCAAGCTGCACGCCAAGCTCGGTCCCGGCGGCCTGTCCGACGTGGAGTGGACCGTACAGCTGATCCAGCTGCGGCACGCCGCGCACGAGCCGGGGCTGCGCACCACCCGGACCCGCGAGGCGCTGGCGGCCGCCCAGGCGGCCGGGCTGATCCCCGCGGACGAGGCGGGCATCCTCGACGAGGCCTGGGTACTGGCCACCGGCGTGCGCAACGCGGTCATGCTGGTCCGGGGCCGGGCCGGGGACACCTTCCCCACCGACCCGCGGGAGCTGGCCGCCGTCGGCCGCTACCTCGGCTACGGTCCCGGCCATGTCGGCGACATGCTCGACGCGTACCGGCGCACGGCCCGCAGGGCACGGGGCGTGATGGATGAGCTGTTCTACGGCGGGTCGTAGGGGCGGGCCGCAGGCACCCGGCACGGGCGGTGGGCGCGTTCGCACGGAGTGCGGGGCGCCGCAGTGGCGCGGGGCCCGCCCCCTCCGGCGGTGGGGGACGCCTCAGTGGCGCGGGGCGTCCGGGGCGTGCGCGGGGGCGGGGGCGGCGCCGGGAGAGCGTGGGGCGGGGGTGCCGCCGGCCGTGCGAGGGCCGGTGGAGTCGTCCGGGGTGCGCGGGCTCACGACGCCCGCGTTCGCGCGGCCCGTGCCCCCACCGTCCGAACCCGCGACGGCCTTGTCCGTACCGCGCCCGCCCGGGAAACCTCTGCCCGGGACACCTCTGCCCGGGAAGGCCCTGCTCCGGCCGCCCCTGTCCCGGCCGCTCCCGTCCCCGTTGTCCGGCACCTCCCGCGGCAGCGCGTACGGCCTGCTCCCGTACCAGAGGGTCGCCAGCGCGTAGCCGAAGGCGAGGCAGAGCAGACCGCCCACCGCGTCCAGCCAGAAGTGGTTGGCGGTGGCGACGATGACCACCAGCGTGCCCGCCGGGTACAGCAGGCCCAGGACCTTCGCCCACGGGACCGTCGCCAGCGCGAAGATGGTCAGCCCGCACCACATCGACCAGCCGATGTGCATCGAGGGCATCGCGGCGTACTGGTTGGACATGTTCTTCAGGTCGCCGGAGGCCATCGAGCCCCAGGTCTCGTGGACCACCACGGTGTCGATGAAGCCGCCGCCGTTCATCAGGCGCGGCGGGGCGAGCGGGAACAGGTAGTAACCGGCAAGGGCGACGGCGGTGGTCGAGAACAGCACCAGCCTGGTCGCCGCGTAACGGCCGGGATGACTACGGTAGAGCCACACCAGGACACCCAGCGTGACCGCGAAGTGCAGGGTGGCGTAGTAGTAGTTCATGCCGACGACGAGCCAGGTCACCGAGTTCACCGCGTGGTTGACCGACTCCTCGAAGGCGAGATGGAGCTGCCGCTCCAGGTCCCAGAGCCAGTCCGCGTTGCGCAGCGCCTCGGCCTTCTGCTCCGGCACCGCGTTGCGGACGAGCGAGTACGTCCAGTAACTCACCGCGATCAGCAGGATCTCGAACCACAGCCGCGGCCGGCGGGGGGTGCGCAGACGACGCAGGAGCCCCTGCCCCGTCTCGTCCTCGACGGGGTGCGCTGCGGCCTGGTGCCGGCCTTCCAGCGTGGTCACCGTCGTTTCACCCATGGGTGCAGAGTCTGCCAGAAAAGCCCCCTCCGCAGATCATCCTACGGTCGGAACCGACCCGCATGTTCTCTCCGGGAGGGGGCCCGCCGTCTCCTCCCGGAGCAGGGTGCGAGGACGCGCCGCCTGCGACCTGTGGACGACGGGGCGACCCGGAGAAGCCCGGCACCGGCCGGGCCCCGGCCGGTGGGCACGTGCGGGTGCGCGGCGGCACGGCCCCACGAGGGCACCGGAGCCCGCTTCCGGAGGCGGACACCGGCCGTTCAGGGGCGGGGGCGGGCGGCGGTGTCGAGGTAGAAGGCGTCGATGCTCTGGACGGCCTGCTCGAACTCCTCCAGGTTGACGGGCTTGGTCACGTAGGCGTTGGCGTGGCTGCTGTACGCGCCCGTGACGTCGTCCGGAGCGGTGGACGTGGTCAGGACGACCACGGGGATCGTCTGCAGGTCGTCATCGTTCTTCAGGACCTTGAGCAGATCGCGGCCGTTCATCCGCGGCATGTTCAGGTCGAGGACGATGAGGTCGGGCCGCGGGGTGCCCGGGGTCCGCAGGTGTTCCAGCGCGGCGACTCCGTCGGTGACCTGGACGAGGTTGCGGGCTCCGCGCTCGGAGAGGGCTTCCTCGATGAGCATGGCGTCGGCGATGTCGTCTTCGACGAGCAGGACGTCGAAGGGACGGGCGGGGGTGGTCATGGTCGGATGCTCCGTGGGTTTCTCGGTGGAATGGTGGAAAAGCCCCGGCCAGCGGCGCCGGGCACCTTGCCGGGTCATACCGCACGCGGCGCCGATCTGCGGGTAGCCGGCACCCGCGCGGGCGGCGGCCACGGCCGCTTCCTGCTGGAGTCGCTCAGTGGCCTGCTTGAGGTGATCCAGCGCGTGGAGCAGGGCCAGGGCCTGTGCCGGGTCGTCCGGCGCCGGGTGCGAGGGGGCTCCCAGAAGCCGGCTGGCGAGGCGCTGCGCGAGATCACCGACTGCCGCGTCCGTGAGGGAGGCGATCTCCCGCGGAGTGATCCGCGCTACGAAGTCCTTGCCGGGCATGCCCGGCACTCTAGGTCCCGGAGCAGCTCCGCGACAACAAGGGTTGTCGCCCTCTAAAGTGTGCTGGCCCAACTTTCACACGATCGCCCCACCGAGGAGCCCACACGATGACCGTCGACGAGAGCCGATCGCGCACGCGAGGGTTTTCCGCGTGGACGACCAGGCGGTGGCTTCGCGTGGGGACGGCCACGTCCCTCGTGATTCTGGCCCTGCTCGGGACAGCGGGCGCATGGGTCCTGGGGCGGACCGAGTCGATCAGTGACGAACTCGTGGACGTGCGTTCCTCCGCGCTGACCGTCGCGATCCGCCTGGAAGCGGCCGTGCTCAACCAGGAGACCGGAATCCGCGGCTACGGGCTCACCGGCATACCGGAGTTCGTCGCCCCCTACGAGCAGGGGCTCACCGAGCAGGAAGCGACCGTCGCGCAACTCACCGAGCTGCTCGAGGACGACCCCACGGGTCTGGACGACCTGAAGACCGTGCAGGACGCCGTGGCGAAGTGGCAGGAGAGGGTCGCCCGGCCCGTCGCCGCCGCGCCCGCCGGCTCACCCTCGCCGACGGCCACCCAGCGGGCGACGGAGGGCAAGGCGGCCTTCGACGACGTACGTGCCGCCCTGAGCAGCCAGCAGGAACAGCTGCGCGCGGACCTCGCACGGGTGAGGGACGACCTGAAGGACACGATGGCCTTGAGGGACGGGGTGTTCAGCGCCATCGCGGTGCTCATCGTCGTCCTCACGGCTTTGATCTTCGAAGGACTGCGCCGGGGCATCAACATGCCGCTGGAGCGGCTCGGCGCGGACGCCCGTGCCGTCACCGGCGGAGACTTCGAGCATCCCATCGCCCCGACCGGTCCCGCCGACCTGCGGCGCCTCAGCCGTGAGATCGACTTCATGCGGCAGCGTCTCGTACGGGAACTGGCCCTCAGCGAGGAGACACGGCTGCGGCTGGACGCGCAGGCCGCGGACCTGCAGCGCTCCAACGCCGAGCTGGAGCAGTTCGCGTACGTGGCCTCCCACGACCTGCAGGAGCCGCTGCGCAAGGTCTCCAGCTTCACCCAGCTCCTCCAGCGGCGCTACGGAGGGCAGCTCGACAGCCGGGCCGACCAGTACATCGACTTCGCGGTCGACGGGGCGAACCGCATGCAGACCCTCATCAACGACCTGCTCGACTTCTCCCGGGTCGGGCGGCTGCACAACACCCACCAGAGCGTCGACCTGGGCGAGGTGCTGGACCGGACCCTGTCCGCGCTGAGCGTCGGCATCGAGGAGGCCGGAGCGGAGATCACCCACGATCCGCTGCCGACCCTGGTCGCCGACCCCACCCAGCTGGGCATGCTCTGGCAGAACCTGATAGGCAACGCCGTCAAGTTCCGCCGCCCGGGCGAAACGCCGAAGATCCACATCACGGCGGCCCCGGAAGGCGAACTGTGGCGGTTCACCGTCACCGACAACGGCATCGGCATCGCACCGGAGTACGCCGACAAGGTGTTCGTGATCTTCCAGCGGCTGCACACCAAGGACACCTACACCGGCAGCGGAATCGGCCTCGCGATGTGCAAGAAGATCGTCGAGTTCCACGGAGGCGCCATCGAGGTCGACCCGGAATACCGCGACGGCGCACGCATCCTCTTCACCCTCGCCCCCCGGCCGCCGGAGAGCCCCGGCCCGTCCACCGTGCCGGAGGCCACCCGCGCCGACGCGGAGTCCGTGAGATGACGGCGGACATGCCGGCCGTGCCGGAAGCGGCCTTCGAGGGGTCGGTGTACCGCATCCTGCTGATCGAGGACGACCCGGGCGACGCCCTGCTCGTGGAGGAGCTCCTCCACGACACGGGGATGCGGTTCGCGCTGACCACCCGGACCACCCTGTCCGAGGCGCGCGCCGAACTGGCCGGCAGCCCGATCGACTGCGTTCTCCTCGACCTGCACCTGCCCGACGTGGCGGGCGTCGACGCGGTCAGGGCGGTGCGAGGGCTGGCCCCGCACACCGCGGTGATCGTCCTGACCGGGCTGTCCGAGGACCGGGCGGGCACCGAGGCCATGGCCGCCGGAGCGCAGGACTACCTCGTCAAGGGCAAGGTCGAAGCGGACCTGCTGCGAAGGACGCTGCGCTACGCCGTCTACCGGAGCCGGACGGAACGCGCGAGCGCCGAAGCGCAGGCCACCCGGCTGCGGGCGGAGGAGAACGCCCGCCTGGAACGCGGCCTGCTGCCCCGGCCGATGCTCGACACCTCCACGGTGAGGGTGACGTCCCGCTACCTGCCCGGTGCCGAGATGACCCTGCTCGGCGGGGACTTCCTCGACGTGGTGGAGGGAGACGACGGGCTGCTGCACGCCGTCGTGGGCGACGTCAGCGGCCACGGCCCCGACGCCGCGGCGCTGGGCGTCTGTCTGCGGATCGCCTGGCGCTCCCTGGTGCTCGGGGGGCACCGCGGAGACGGCCTGCTGCACCTGATGGAACGCATCCTGATCGCCGAACGCGACAGCCAGCACCTGTTCGCCACCTGCACACTCCTCACTCTCGACCAGCGCGCCGGCACCGCCGTCCTCCACCTGGCCGGCCACCACGAGCCCCTCCTCACCACAGCCGAGGGGACCCGGGAGGTGCCCGCCGAACACGGCATCGCCCTGGGCATCGTCCCCGGAGACGGCAGCTGGCCCTCCACGGTCGTTCCGCTCCCGGCCGCCGGAGCCCTGACCGTCTACACCGACGGCCTCATCGAAGGACACAACGGCACGAAGGGGGAGCGGCTCGGCGTCGAAGGGCTGCTCGCACTGATCGGGAAGCTGCCGCCGGCGGACCCGGCGGACCACGTCGACCTCCTCATCAAGGAAACCCACGCGCTGAACGCCGGCCGCCACTCCGACGACCTGGCCGTGCTCCGCCTCGACTGGGGCAATCTGCCCACCCGCTCCTGAGAACCCCGTTCACCGGCAGCGGGCCGGCGACCGCGGCCGCCGCGACGCCGTCCGCGGGGGCTCCTCGCCGGTGTGCGCGGAGGCGGGGAGCACGAGCGGCCCGACGGCTGCCGGCGCCGCGCCCCGGGCAGCCCTAGGAACGGTTCCGGTCGCCGGGGGCCGAGGCCGTCGAGCCGCGGACCACCAGCTCCGGCATGAACACGAACTCGCTGTGCGGGGCGGGCGTCCCGCCGATCTCCTCCAGCAGGGTGCGCACCGCGGCCTGGCCCATCGCCGGGACCGGCTTGCGGACCGTGGTCAGCGGCGGGTCGGTGAAGGCGATCAGCGGGGAGTCGTCGAAGCCGACCACCGAGATGTCCGTCGGCACCTCGAGACCGCGCTGCCGGGCCGCCCGTATCGCTCCCAGTGCCATCATGTCGCTGGCGCACACCACCGCCGTGCACCCGCGGTCCATGAGTGCGTTGGCGGCGGCCTGTCCGCCCTCCAGGGTGTACAGGGAGTGCTGGACCAGTTCCGTCTCCACGGTCCGCGGGTCCAGGCCGAGTTGGTCCTGCATGGCGCGTGCGAAGCCCTCGATCTTGCGCTGCACCGGCACGAACCGCTTCGGCCCGAGCGCCAGCCCGATCCGGGTGTGCCCGAGGGAGGCGAGATGCGTGACCGCGAGCGCCATCGCCGCCCGGTCGTCGGGCGAGATGAACGGCGCCTGCACCCGCGGTGAGAAGCCGTCGACCAGCACGAACGGCACGCCCTGGGCGCGCAGTCGCTCGTAGCGCTGCATGTCGGCCGTGGTGTCCGCGTGCAGTCCGGAGACGTAGATGATGCCCGCCACCCCGCGGTCGACGAGCATCTCCGTCAGCTCGTCCTCCGTCGACCCGCCCGGGGTCTGGGTGGCCAGAACCGGTGTGTAGCCCTGGCGGGTCAGCGCCTGCCCGATGACCTGGGCCAGGGCCGGGAAGATCGGGTTCTCCAGCTCGGGGGTGATCAGCCCCACCAGACCCTCGCTGCGCTGCCGCAGCCGCACCGGGCGTTCGTAGCCCAGGACGTCGAGGGCGGCGAGGACGGACTGGCGGGTGGTGGCGGCGACGCCCGGCTTGCCGTTGAGCACGCGGCTGACGGTCGCCTCGCTCACCCCGGCCTGAGCGGCGATGTCGGCAAGACGTGTGGTCACAGCACCGGACCCTATCGGCCGCCCCACTGCTTGCACACCGGCCGGACGCCTGGTGCGCGCCGTCGAACGGCCCGTCGCGGGCTGCTGGGTCATCGCGGTCCCTCATGTCGTGGTCGGCATGTCGTACTCGACACGTCGTGCTCGGCGTCCGTACCGCAACGGATGATTCCCCCGACGGAAACGGATGGCAAGCACTTGCAGAGTCTTGCACAGCTGTCCGAACTCCTGTCCTGACGCCGGAAACCCGGCGGTGGCAAGGTGATCGGGGCACCGAGGAGAAGGTGAAGGGGGGGTCACGACGGGATAACCGTCGGGTTTTCTTGCACGATTTTTCAGCAAGGTCTTTCGGATCGGTTGCATCGCTGTTACGTTCACGTCGCCCGGCGGCCCCATCGGCGCGGCCGGCACGTAGGCAGGACGGCAGACGGGGCCGACCTGCGTGACACGGGCTTTCACCCTCAAGGAGAACTCATGCGGCGTGGCATAGCGGCCACCGCGCTGGTGGCGTCCCTCGCCCTCACGGCGACGGCCTGCGGCGGAGACAGCGACAGCGGCGACTCGGCCGGCGGCCCGGTCACCATCACCTGGTGGGACACCTCCAACGCGACCAACGAGGCGCCGACGTACCAGGCCCTGGTCAAGGAGTTCGAGGCCGCCAACAAGGACGTCAAGGTCAAGTACGTCAACGTCCCCTTCGACCAGGCGCAGAACAAGTTCGACACCGCCGCCGGTTCCAAGGGCGCCCCCGACGTGCTGCGCTCCGAGGTCGGCTGGACCCCCGCCTTCGCCAAGAAGGGCTTCTTCCTGCCGCTGGACGGCACCGAGGCGCTGAAGGACCAGGCGAAGTTCAAGTCCAACCTGATCGAGCAGGCCACCTACGAGGACAAGGTCTACGGCGTCCCGTTCGTCACGGACACGCTCGCGCTGGTCTACAACAAGGAACTCTTCGAGAAGGCCGGCGTCGAGGCCCCCAAGACCTGGGACGACCTGAAGAAGGCCGCCGCCACCGTCAAGGACAAGACCGGCGTCGACGGCTACTGGGGCTCCACCGCCGGCTACTACGCCCAGCCGTTCCTCTACGGCGAGGGCACCGACATGGTCGACGCCGACGCCAAGAAGGTCACCGTGAAGTCGCCGGAGGCCGAGAAGGCCTACGGCACCTGGCTGGACCTCTTCGACGGCAAGGGCCTGCACAAGGCCGACACCACCGCCGACGCCTACGCCCACATCCAGGACGCGTTCGTCAACGGCAAGGTCGCCGCGATCATCCAGGGCCCGTGGGAGATCACCAACTTCTACAAGGGCTCGGCCTTCAAGGACAAGGACAACCTGGGCATCGCCACCGTCCCGGCCGGCTCCGCCGGCACGGCGGGCGCCCCCACCGGCGGCCACAACCTCTCCGTCTACGCCGGCTCCGACGCCGCGAAGCAGGAGGCCGCGCTGAAGTTCGTGAACTTCATGACCTCGGCCAAGGCCCAGGAGACCATCGCCCTGAAGAACTCCACGCTGCCCACGCGTGACGACGCCTACACCGACAAGGTCAAGGCCGACCCGGGCATCGCCGGCTACCAGACGGTCCTCGAGGCCGCCCAGCCGCGCCCGGCCCTGCCCGAGTACAGCTCGCTGTGGGGTCCGCTCGACGACGAACTGCCCCAGATCGCGGGCGGCAAGGAGTCCCTGGACAAGGGTCTGGGCGACGCCGAGACCGCCATTGCCAAGCTGGTGCCGGACTTCAGCAAGTAGAGCCCGCGTGGCCGCCGGGTCCCTTTCCGGGAGGGGAGGATCCGGCGGCCACCGGCCTGTGTGCCGAACCCCTTGATCATCCAGAAGGTGCCGAACCATGACAGTCGCCATCGACCGCGCGACCGGCAAGCGCAGCGGTGACCGCCCGCCCCGCGCCGGCCGGGCCGGCCGCCTGAAGCAGGCCTACCAGAAGCACTGGTACGCGTTCGCCATGATCGTGCCCGTGGTCGTCGTGCTCGGCGTCCTCGTGCTGTATCCCCTGGCCTACGGCTTCTACCTCACCCTCACCGACGCCAACAGCCTCAACTCCGCCCGCACCATCGGCGTCAACGAGATCGAGGCCACGTACAAGTTCATCGGCCTGGACAACTACGCCGACATCCTCTGGGGCGAGACGGCGTACGACCGCTTCTGGTCGCACTTCGTCTGGACGATCGTCTGGACGGCGGCCTGCGTCGGCCTGCACTACACCATCGGTCTGGGCCTCGCCCTGCTGCTCAACCAGAAGCTGCGCGGCCGCACCTTCTACCGGCTGATCCTGATCCTGCCGTGGGCCGTGCCGACCTTCGTCACCGTCTTCGGCTGGCGGTTCATGCTCGCCGACAGCGGCATCATCAACTCGGGCCTGGAGTTCCTGGGCCTGCCGACGCCGCTGTGGCTCGAGGACACCTTCTGGCAGCGGTTCGCCGCGATCATGGTCAACACCTGGTGCGGTGTGCCGTTCATGATGGTCTCCCTGCTCGGCGGGCTCCAGTCGATCGACGGCACCCTGTACGAGGCGGCCGAGATGGACGGCGCGAGCGCCTGGCAGCGGTTCCGCCACGTCACCCTGCCCGGTCTGCGCTCGGTCAGCTCCACCGTCGTGCTGCTCGGCATCATCTGGACCTTCAACCAGTTCGCCGTCATCTTCCTGCTGTTCGGCAACACCGCGCCGGACGCGCAGATCCTCGTCACCTGGGCGTACCAACTCGGCTTCGGGCAGCAGCCGCGCGACTTCGCACAGTCCGCGGCCTACGGCATGCTGCTGCTGGCCATCCTGATCGTCTTCACCTCCTTCTACCGCCGCTGGCTGAACCGCAATGAGCAGCAGCTCGCGATCTGAGGCAGGAGCCCCCATGAGCACCCTCGACACCTCACCGTCAGCCGTGGTGACGGGCAAGCCGGCCGGGGGGACCACGCCCCGCCGGCCCGTGACGCGGCGGCGCGGCGAGGTCGGCCGCCGCGGCGTCCTCGCCTCGCACGGCATCCTGATCGCGGCGAGCGCCATCGCGCTGTTCCCGGTCGCCTGGCTGGTCTTCCTGTCCCTCGGCCCGGACAAGGACGACTATCTGCGCCCCGGCGGCATCTGGGGCAAGATGACGCTGGACAACTACACGTTCGTGCTGCAGAACACGAACTTCTTCGACTGGCTGAAGAGCTCGCTGATCGTCTCGCTCGGCACCACGGTCATCGGCGTCCTGGTCGCCGCCACCACCGGGTACGCGGTCTCCCGGATGCGGTTCCCCGGGTACAAGAAGTTCATGTGGGTCCTGCTGGTCACCCAGATGTTCCCGGTGGCCGTCCTGATGGTCCCGATGTACCAGATCCTGTCCGACCTTCAGTTGATCGACACCTACTTCGGGCTCATCCTCGTCTACTGCTCGACCGCGGTGCCGTACTGTGCCTGGCTGATGAAGGGCTATTTCGACACCATTCCGTTCGAGATCGACGAGGCGGGCCGGGTCGACGGGCTGTCCCCGTTCGGCACGTTCGCGCGGCTGATCCTGCCGCTCGCCAAGCCGGGACTCGCGGTCGCCGCCTTCTACAGCTTCATCACCGCGTTCGGCGAGGTCGCCTTCGCCACGACGTTCATGCTGGACGACGAGAAGTACACGCTCGCCGTCGGTCTGCAGAGCTTCGTCAGCGAACACGACGCCCAGCGCAACCTGATGGCCGCCACCGCGGTCCTGATCGCGATACCCGTCTCGGCGTTCTTCTACCTCGTGCAGAAGAACCTGGTGGCCGGCCTCACCGCGGGCGGCACGAAGGGCTGACGCCCTCCGTACGACGACTCCCGCGCGCCGCGGCGCGCGGGGAAGACGGCCGCGGTGCCTCTCCGACCCCGCCGGCACCGCGGCCGCCTCGTCTCCCGCCTCCCGCCCTTTCGGCCCCGGCCCCCCTCGCCTCCCTGACCGATCCCACGTATCAAGGACGACATGAGCCAGCAGCACGCCGCCGCCCCGGCCCCGACCCCCACGACCGACGCTGCCGTCGCCACCGTCACCAGGCGCCACGACTGGTGGCGGGACGCGGTGATCTACCAGGTGTACCCGCGCAGCTTCGCCGACAGCAACGGCGACGGCATGGGCGACCTCGAAGGCATCCGCTCCCGCCTGCCGTACCTGCGCGAGCTCGGGGTGGACGCCGTGTGGCTCAGCCCCTTCTACGCCTCCCCGCAGGCCGACGCCGGCTACGACGTCGCCGACTACCGCGCCGTCGACCCCATGTTCGGCACCCTGCTCGACGCGGACGCGCTGATCCGGGACGCCCACGGACTGGGCCTGCGGATCATCGTCGACATCGTGCCCAACCACTCCTCCGACCAGCACGAGTGGTTCAAGCGGGCCCTCGCGGAGGGCCCCGGCTCGGCCTCGCGCGACCGCTACCACTTCCGGCCCGGCAAGGGCGCCGGCGGCGAACTGCCGCCCAACGACTGGGAGTCGATCTTCGGCGGCCCCGCCTGGACCCGGGTCACCGAGCCCGACGGCACCCCGGGCGAGTGGTACCTGCACCTCTTCGCGCCCGAGCAGCCCGACTTCAACTGGGAGCACCCGGCCGTCGGCGACGAGTTCCGCTCCATCCTCCGGTTCTGGCTGGACATGGGCGTGGACGGCTTCCGCATCGACGTCGCACACGGCATGGTGAAGGCCGAGGGCCTGCCGGACCTGGGATCCCACGAGCAGCTGAAGCTGCTGGGCAACGATGTCATGCCGTTCTTCGACCAGGACGGCGTCCACGACATCTACCGCCAGTGGCGGCTCATCCTCGACGAGTACTCCGGCGAGCGCATCTTCGTCGCCGAGGCCTGGACCCCGACCGTCGAGCGCACCGCGAACTACGTCCGCCCCGACGAACTGCACCAGGCCTTCAACTTCCAGTACCTGGGCACCCACTGGGACGCCGAGGAACTGCGCGTGGTCATCGACCGCACCCTGGACGCGATGCGTCCGGTGGACGCCCCCGCCACCTGGGTGCTGTCCAACCACGACGTCACCCGGCACGCCACCCGCTTCGCCAACCCGCCCGGCCTCGGCACCCAGATCCGGCTGCCCGGCGACCGGGAGCTGGGCCTGCGCCGGGCCCGCGCCGCGACCCTGCTGATGCTGGCGCTGCCCGGCTCGGCCTACGTCTACCAGGGCGAGGAGCTCGGCCTCCCGGACGTCGTGGACCTGCCGGACGAGGTACGCCAGGACCCGGCGTACTTCCGGGGCGAGGGCCAGGACGGCTTCCGCGACGGGTGCCGGGTGCCGATCCCGTGGACCCGCACCGGTTCCTCGTACGGCTTCGGGGGCGGCGGCAGCTGGCTGCCGCAGCCGGAGGGCTGGGGCGAGCTGAGCGTCGAGGCACAGACCGGAAAGGCCGGTTCGACCCTGGAGCTGTACCGGACCGCGCTCGCCGTGCGCCGGGACCAGGCCGGCCTGGGCGCGGGCGACGCGGTGGAGTGGCTGCGCTCTCCCGAGGGCGTACTCGCCTTCCGCCGCGGCGAGTTCGTGTGCGTCGCGAACACCACGGGCGAGGCGGTGACCACCCCGGCGTACGGGCGGGTGCTGCTCGCCAGCGGCGACGTGGAGGGGGTGGACGGCGAGGCGAAGGTGCCGGGCGACACGACGGTGTGGTTCACCGCGGGCTGAGACCTCACGGGCCGGGCACAGGGCCCGCCGCTCCCCGACCGGGAGCGCCGGGCCCTGTGCTGGTGTTACCTGCTGCGCTGCCCGCTCCGCTGGTTCACCTCACGGACCTTGGCGATCAGTCCGGTGGCGCGGCCCTCCCGCAGCGCCTGCGCCAGCTTGCGCGCCGTGCCCGGATTGCAGCGCCCGAGATCCACCAGCGGCGGCAGATGACCGCTGGCCAGCGAGACGGTGTCGAGCCCCAGCGAGGGCAGGAGCACGCCGGCGTCGTCCAGTGCCGAGGAGAGTTCGTTCCTGGCCTCGTCGGCGTCCTGGATCGCGGCCGCGCGCCTCGTACGTTCCTGTGGTGCCATGAGTGCGGTGCCCTTTCTTCGTGATGATCCCGACTCTCCCCACGATCATCGGTACGTGACGCTACGCTCACCAGGGGTGACGGTTTTCGTCGCGCCGGATCGAAAACGGGGGGACGGGAGATGCCCGCGCCGAAGGAACTCGACCCGTCCGCGTCCCTGCCGGCGCTCTACGGCGTGAAGCTGCGCAAGCTCCGCGTCCGCGCCGGGTTCACCCAACGCGGGCTCGGCGATCTGATTCCCGTCGCCCACAGCCGCATCGCCCAGTTCGAACTGGGCAAGGAGACCCCGCCCGAGGACGTCAACGCCAGACTGGACGAGATCCTGGAGGCCGACGGCGACCTGGTCGACCTGTGGACCCACATCAGACGGACGCCGATTCCGGACTGGGCACGGAAGTTCGTGGCGTACGAGGCCAGGGCGAACGCCATGCACAAGTACATGGCGCACAGCGTTCCGGGTCTGCTGCAGACCGAGGCTTACGCGCGTGAGGTGCTGCGTCATGGACAACCGTGGTGCACGGTGGGGGAGACCGAGGAGAACGTGGCGGCGCGGCTGAGTCGGCAGAGTCTGCTCCGGAAGCCGCAACCGCCACTGTTGTGGGTGGTGCTCGACGAGTCGGTGATCCGGCGTCCGGTGGGAGGTCCGACCGTCATGCGGGAGCAGTTGGCCTCCGTCCTGGAAGCCGCCCGCGCCCCGCACATCGAGGTGCAGGTGC
Source organism: Streptomyces sp. NPDC058632 (assembly GCF_042717095.1). Taxonomy (NCBI): domain Bacteria; kingdom Bacillati; phylum Actinomycetota; class Actinomycetes; order Kitasatosporales; family Streptomycetaceae; genus Streptomyces; species Streptomyces sp. NPDC058632. The sequence continues at coordinate 32,350 of NZ_JBHXQZ010000055.1, forward strand.
TGCCCTTCATGGCGGGGGCCCACTCCGCCATGGGCGGCTCGCTCACCCTCCTGTCATTCGACAACGCGCCGGACGTGGCCTACCTGGAGGCGGGCCACTCGGGCGAATTGGTGGAAGACCGGGCCATGGTGACCCGCCACTCCCATCGTTACGATCTCGTCCATGCCCGAGCCCTGCCGCCAGAGGCATCCGCGGCCCTGATCCGGCGGGCCATGAAGGAGTACGAGACATGCGCAGTACCGGACCCGACCTGACGGCCGCAGTATGGCGCAAGAGCACGTACAGCGATGGCGGCGGCGGAGACTGCCTGGAACTCGTCGACAGCATCCCCGGCACCGTCCCCGTCCGTGACAGCAAGAACCCCACCGGCACGATCCTGCTCATCGGCACCTGCGCCTGGGCCGCCTTCATCGACGGCATACGAACCAGCGGGCGCTGATGGGGGTCACCGCAGTGACCCCAGGGCTGCGTCGTTCTCGCGGGGTGCCCGGTTCGATCAGGTGAACAGTGGCGAACCGGCGACACGTCGAAGCGCCGGCCGGGGACGACGGCTTGGGAGAGTCATCCGTCTTCAGCCGAAGCTTCGATGTTCCGGGTCCCAGTACCCTCGCCCGGGGTGATCCGCCATTCCCGAAGCGTCGCTGCGATCTGCTTGGGCTTCATCGAACCGAGTGGAACGTCGGTCATGAGATCCCTTCGGAAGATGGTCGGGCCCGCCGGTGCAGGACTGCGCCGGCACAGGCCAGGAGGACGGCAAGACCTGCCGGCACGCAGACGAGAACATTGATCGACATGGAGACGTGCTCCACTGCGGCACCGTCGGAGTAGACGCAGGCGCTGTGAAGGGGCCAGTACTCCTGCTCGATACCCGCCAACCCGGCACCGGAGGCGTTCCGGTCCTCGCACAACTCGGGAAACGGCCCTCCTGCGGTGACGGAGAACAAGCCGTAGCAGTACACGGCAGCTGCCGAAGAACCGAAGACCAGAACGAGGACCGCGCAGAGTCCGGACAGAGGCAGGGGCGGGTTGTCCAGCATCAGAACAACGGTCACGATGCCCGCCGCCGCAGTGGCCAGGCTGATGAGCATCAGCATGGCCATCAAAGGCATGGGCACTGTGTCACCTCCCGATTGACGAGACGCCGCGGAACTTCGGCGAGGCGGGATCCCCGCTCTCCGGCAGGAACAGCCGCCAGCCGACGGCCGCCGACGCGCCGTCGGAGGCCAGGTGCAGCGACACCCCGGCCTGCCGGTTGCCGTCCTTGCCCAGCCGGGCGGCCACCGGTTCCACCGACTCGCGCCGCCCGCCGCGACGTGGGCGGTCGAGGTGCGGGCAGCAGGGGTCCGCGTGCCGCTGTCTGCCGGTGCCGGTCCTACTGGAGTTCGCTGAAGAGTTCGGTCGCTCGGGTGCGCCCGGCGACGATGATGGTGTCGTCCGCTTCCACGACGGTCTCGGGGGTGGCGTAGGTGAAGCCTTCGCCGGGACGTTTGATGGCGACGACGGTGATGCCGTGGCGGGTGCGGACGGCGCTGTTGGACAGGGTGAGGCCGATGATGTCGGCGGGCGGGTTGGTCTTGACCATGGCGAAGTCGTCCTCGAACTCGATGTAGTCGAGCATGCGGCCCCGTACGAGGTGGGCGACGCGCTGGCCCATGTCGTGTTCGGGGTAGACGACGTGGTGGACGCCGAGCTGGGTGAGGATGCGGCCGTGGGCCTCGCTGATGGCCTTGGCCCAGACGTTCTCGATGCCGAAGGAGATCAGCAGCGAGGCGGTGAGGATGCTGGCTTCGAGATCGCTGCCGATGGCGACGACGGCGCGGTCGAACTCGTGCACCCCCAGCTGGCGCAGGGCGTCCTCCTTGGTGGAGTCGGCGCGCACGACGTGGGTGAGGGAGCCGGAGAGGGCCTGGACGACTTCGGCGTTCTCGTCGATCCCGAGGACTTCGGTGTCCTCGTCGACGAGTTCCAGGGCCAGGGCGCGGCCGAAGCGGCCCAGGCCGATGACGACGACGGAGCCCTGCGGCCCCGTGCGCCGCTTCCTGGGGGTGGTCTTCCTAGCCAATGACGGGTCGCTCCTCGGGAAGGTCGTACAGGCGGACGCGCTGGCGCAGGGCGAGCGCGGAGGCGACGGTGATGGGGCCGAGCCGGCCGATGAACATCAAAGCGATCAGCAGCAGCTGCAGGCCCGGATGCAGGTCGGCGGTGATGCCGGTGGACAGGCCGACGGTGGCGAAGGCGGAGGTGACCTCGAACAGCGACTGGTCCAGGTTGTGGTCGCTGAAGACCATGAAGGCCACGGTGGAGATGGCGACCGCGGCCACGGACAGCAGCACCACGGTCAGGGCCTGACGCTGAAGGTCGCCGTGCAGGCGGCGGTGGAAGATGTTGACCGCGCCCTCGCCACGGATCTCGGCGTATATGACGAAGAACAGCACGGCGAAGGTGGTGACCTTGATACCGCCCGCGGTGCCGGCGCTGGCGCCGCCGATGAACATCAGCACGTCCGTGCCCAGCCAGCTCGCCGGGTTCATCCGGGAGGTGTCGATGCTGTTGAACCCGGCGGTGCGCGCCATGACGCTCTGGAAGAACCCGGCCAGCAGTTTCCCGGGTGTGTCCAGGGTGCCCAGGGTGGCGGGGTTGGACCACTCGATCGCGGTGACGAAGGCGCTGCCGCCGACCAGGAAGACACCGGAGGCCCACAGCACGATCTTGGTGTGCAGGGACCAGCCGCGCGGCGTGCGGAACCGGCGGCGCAGCTCGAAGAGCACGGGAAAGCCCAGCCCGCCGGCGATGACCGCCAGCGCGACGGGCAGGCAGATCCACGGGTCGGTGACGAAGCCCATCAGACTGTCCGAGTACAGGGCGAAGCCGGCGTTGTTGAACGCCGAGACGGCGTGGAAGACGCCCAGCCACACCGCCCGCGGCCAGGGCTCGTCGTAGGCGGTGGCGAACCGCAGGGCCAGCACCAGGGCGGTGATGGCCTCCAGCAGCAGACTGACCTTGACCACGCCGGTCACGACCGAGCGGACATCACCCAGCCCCAGGGTCTTGGTCTCCGCGGCGGCCGTCAGACGCGCTCGGAGGCCGATGCGGTTGGAGACCAGCAGAACCAGCAGGGAGGCGAAGGTCATGATGCCGAAACCACCCACCTGGATGAGTGCCAGGATCACCGCCTGCCCGAACCCGCTCCAGTAACCGGGGGTGTCCACCACGATCAGACCGGTCACACACACGGCGGAAGTGGAGGTGAACAACGCCTCCACCGCACCGGCACCACCGGGCCCTGCCTTGGCCGCGGGCAGCATCAGCAGACCGGTCCCGGCCGCGATCGCCGTGGCGAAGCCGGCCACGACCGCCTGCGCCGGATGCCGAAGGCGCGGCCACCGAGGCGTCACCACAACAAGCCCTCCGCCCCGCGGACAGGCACCACGATTGTTCGCACTGGGAGACGATAGACAACACTCGCACCGTTCTCGGCATCAGGGCCCCGCCGCGAGCCCTCCGCCGTGTCCGGGCCTGCGCCGTGCGGCCACGCCATGGGCGCTGCTGTCCGGCCGACGCGCTCCGGTTCGCCCCCGACGGAGGGTTCCTGCTCGCCCGACCTCGGGCCACCCACCCGCCTTTCGAAGTTCTTGCCACAACTGCGGACCGACTACTGCCTTTTGTTCGGTGAACGTTTTAACATCTGCGTTGCCGCAAGGTTTCTGAAGGTTTCAGCAAGAAGCTTCAGTCGCCCTGCGCACTCCCCACACCCTTCGATGGAGAAGGAACCCCACATGGCACGCAGAACCCTCGCCGGGGTCGCCGCACTCGCGGTCGCTTCGGTTGTCATGACCCCGACCGTCGCGGAGGCCGCGCCTCCCGGCACCAAGGACGTCACCGCCGTCCTCTTCGAGTGGAACTTCAACTCGGTCGCCCGCGAGTGCACCAACACCCTCGGCCCCGCCGGGTACGGCTCCGTCCAGGTCTCCCCGCCCGCCGAGCACATACAGGGCTCGCAGTGGTGGACGTCGTACCAGCCGGTCAGCTACAAGATCGCCGGCCGGCTCGGCGACCGCACCGCCTTCCGGAACATGGTGAACACGTGTCACTCGGCCGGCGTGAAGGTCGTCGCCGACGCCGTCATCAACCACATGTCCGCGGGCAACGGCACCGGTACCGGCGGCTCGGCGTACACCAAGTACAACTACCCCGGCCTGTACTCGTCGCCCGACTTCGACAACTGCACCTCGCAGATCAACAACTACCAGGACCGCTGGAACGTCCAGAACTGCGAACTGGTCGGCCTCGCCGACCTCGACACCGGCGAGAACTACGTCCGCGGAGCCATCGCCGGGTACCTGAACGACCTGCTCTCCCTCGGGGTGGACGGCTTCCGCGTCGACGCGGCCAAGCACATGCCGGCCGCCGACCTGGCGAACATCAAGTCCCGGCTCTCCAATCCCGGCGTCTACTGGAAGCAGGAGGCCATCCACGGCGCCGGCGAGGCCGTCCAGCCCAGCGAGTACACCGGCACCGGCGACGTCCAGGAGTTCCGCTACGCCTTCGACCTCAAGCGGGTCTTCAACAACGAGAACCTCGCCTACCTGAAGAACTACGGCGAGGGCTGGGGCTACATGAACAGTTCGGTGGCGGGCGTCTTCGTCGACAACCACGACACCGAGCGCAACGGCTCCACGCTCAGCTACAAGGACAACGCCACCTACACCCTCGCCAACGTCTTCATGCTGGCCTGGCCGTACGGCTCCCCGGACATCAACTCCGGCTACGAGTTCTCCGACCACGACGCCGGCCCGCCCAACGGCGGTCAGGTGAACGCCTGCTGGCAGAACGGCTGGAAGTGCCAGCACGCCTGGCCGGAGATCAAGTCCATGGTCGCCTTCCGCAACGCCACGCGCGGCCAGGCGGTGACCAACTGGTGGGACAACGGCGGTGACGCGATCGCCTTCGGCCGGGGCAACAAGGGCTTCGTGGCCGTCAACCACGAGTCCGGCTCGCTGACCCGTACCTACCAGACGTCCCTCGCGGCAGGTACGTACTGCAACGTACAGAACAACACGCAGGTGACGGTGGACGGTTCGGGCCGGCTCACCGCCACCCTGGGCGCCGACACGGCCCTCGCGGTGTACGCGGGCAAGTCCTCCTGCTGAACGCGCGCCGGTCGCGCCGCCGCTCACGAGGGCGGCGCGACCGGCGTCCGCATGAAAGTCCTTACCGTTACTTTCACAACCCTTGCTGTAAAGCTTTCAACGGCGATACGGTCACGCCGGCGCCCCGGTGACGTGGCCGGAACAGGTCGTGCCGTGGTGCGGGGTCGGACCCTCAATGAGCCGTAGTCGCAAGGAGTTCACGCCTGTGATACCCAGATGGCCCACGCCCTCGAGGCACCGCACCGTGCGGGGGAGGCGGATTGCCGCCGTCACCGCGGCCGCCCTCGCCGCGACCCTCGTACAGCCCCTGGCGGCGGGTGCCGCCACACCGCCCGAGCCCCCGTCCGACGCCACGCTGGCGAAGGCCCCCGCGCGGCACGATCTCACCCGGGAGCAGTTCTACTTCGTCCTGCCGGACCGGTTCGCCAACGGGGACGCGGAGAACGACCGGGGCGGGCTCACCGGTTCGCGGCTCAGCACCGGCTACGACCCCACCGACAAGGGCTTCTACCAGGGCGGCGACCTCGAGGGCCTCACCGAGAAGCTCGACTACATCAAGGGGCTCGGCACCACCGCCCTCTGGATGGCGCCCATCTTCGAGAACCAGCCCGTGCAGGGGACGGGGGAGAACGCCTCCGCCGGCTACCACGGGTACTGGATCACCGACTTCACCCGGGTCGACCCGCACTTCGGCACCAACAAGGACCTCGAGACCCTCATCGACAAGGCCCACGACAAGGGCATGAAGGTCTTCTTCGACGTCATCACCAACCACACCGCCGACGTCGTCGACTACGAGGAGAAGTCCTACGACTACCTCTCCAAGGGCGCCTTCCCCTACCTGACCAAGGACGGGAAGCCCTTCGACGACGCCGACTACGCCGACGGCACCCGCAGGTTCCCGCACGTCGACGCCGGCTCGTTCCCCCGCACCCCGGTCGTCCCCGCCGCGAAGAAGGACGTCAAGGTCCCGTCGTGGCTCAACGACCCGACGATGTACCACAACCGGGGCGACTCCACCTTCGCCGGCGAGTCCGGCGAGTACGGCGACTTCTCCGGGCTCGACGACCTGTGGACCGAGCGTCCCGAGGTCGTCGACGGCATGGAGAAGATCTACCAGCGGTGGGTGAAGGACTTCGACATCGACGGCTTCCGGATCGACACCGTGAAGCACGTCAACATGGAGTTCTGGACCCAGTGGGCCACCGCCCTGGACGCCTACGCGGCGAAGAAGGGGCGCGACGACTTCTTCATGTTCGGTGAGGTCTACTCCGCCGACACCGACGTCACCGCCCCCTACGTGACCGAGGGCCGCCTCGACGCCACCCTCGACTTCCCCTTCCAGGAGGCGGCCCGCCAGTACGCCTCCCAGGGCGGCAGCGCGCAGCGGCTCGCGTCCGTCTTCGGCGACGACCACAAGTACACGACCGACCGGGCCAACGCCTACGAGCAGGTCACCTTCCTCGGCAACCACGACATGGGCCGCGTCGGGACGTTCCTGAAGCAGGACAACCCCGGGGCGTCCGACGCCGACCTGCTGAAGAAGGACATGCTCGCCAACGAGCTGATGTTCCTCAGCCGCGGCAACCCCGTCGTCTACTACGGCGACGAGCAGGGCTTCACCGGCGCCGGCGGCGACAAGGACGCCCGCCAGACCCTGTTCGCCTCCCGCACCGCCGACTACCTCGACGACGACCTCATCGGCACCGACCGCACCCACGCCGAGGACACCTACGACACGAAGGCCCCCCTCTACCGGCAGATCAGCGCCCTCGCCAAGCTCCGCAAGGCGCACCCCGCCCTCACCGACGGTGTGCAGCAGGAGCGGTACGCGGCCGACGGCCCCGGCGTCCACGCCTTCTCCCGCACCGGGACCGGCAAGGACACCACCGAGTACGTGGTCGCCTTCAACAACACCGACGAGGCCAAGAAGGCGACCTTCGCCACGAACTCGGCCAGGATGACCTTCCGCGGCATCCACGGCACCGACGCCTCCGTCACCAGCGGCGCCGACCGGAAGATCACCGTCACCGTCCCGGCCGGCTCGGCGATCGTCCTCAAGGCGGCGGGCAGGCTCGCCGAGCCCTCCGCGAAGCCCGCGGTCACCCTCAAGGCCCCGGAGGCCGGAGCCACCGGCACCGTCGAGCTCACCGCCGACGTCGAGGGCGGACAGCTCAACCGGGTCGTCTTCGCCGCCCAGACCGGCAACGGCAAGTGGCGCACCCTCGGTACCTCCGACCACGCCCCCCACAAGGTCACCCACACCATCGGCGACGACGTCCCCGCCGGCACCGTCCTGCGCTACAAGGCCGTCGCCGTCGACACGGCCGGCCGCACCGCGAGCGCCCTGGCCGCCTCCGCCACCGGCGCCCCGCCCGTCGAGGAACCGCCCACCGCCGCCTCCCGCGACCACACGATCGTCCACTACAAGCGCGCCGACGGCGACTACGACGACTGGGGCCTGTACGCCTGGGGCGACCTCGCCGACGGCGAGGCCACCGAGTGGCCGGACAGCCACCCCTTCACCGGCCGCGACGCCTACGGCGCCTTCGCCCACGTCAAGCTCGAGCCCGGCGCCTCCACCGTCGAATTCCTCATCGTCGACAAGGACGGCAACAAGGACGTCTCCACCGACCGCACGATCGACGTCACGAAGACCGGCGAGATCTGGATCGAGCAGGGCGAGGAGACCGTCACCACCGAGCGCCCCGAGTACCCGGCGCAGGACAAGAGCAAGGCGGTGCTGCACTACCAGCGCGCCGACGGCGACTACGACGGCTGGGGCCTGCACGTGTGGACCGGCGCCGCGAACCCCACCGACTGGTCGAACCCCCTGAAGCCGGTGAAGACCGATCCCTACGGCGCGGTCTTCGAGGTACCGCTCACCGAGGGTGCCACCAGCCTCAGCTACGTCATCCACAAGGGCGACGAGAAGGACCTCCCCTCCGACCAGTCGCTCGACCTCAAGGCGAACGGCCACGAGGTGTGGCTGTTGAGCGGCGAGGAGAAGTACCTGCTGCCCCAGCCGCCCGGCTCGGCCGCCGCCGTCGACCTGGCCACCTCGAAGGCGGTCTGGATCGACCGGAACACCGTCGTCCGGGACGGCTCCGCGGGCGCAGCCTCCACCCAGCTGCTCGCCTCCCGCAGCGGCTCGATCGAGGCGCAGGACGGCACGCTCGTCCTCGGTGACGACACGCGCGTGATCCGGCTGCTCCCGGCCGCCCTGACCGACGCGCAGAAGGCGACGTTCCCGCACCTGAAGGACGGCACCGCCTGGACCGTCGACCCGCGCGACCGGGACCGCGTACGCGAGGCCCTGCGCGGCCAGGTCGTCGCCGCCCAGCGCGCCGCCAACGGGGCCGTGCTCGCGGCGACCGGCGTGCAGACCGCGGGCGTCCTCGACGACCTGTACGCGGCCGGCGCGACGAAGGCGGAGCTCGGCCCGACGTTCCGGCACGGCCGGCCCACGCTGTCCGTGTGGGCGCCGACCGCGCGGAACGTCTCGCTGGAGATCGGCGGCTCCACCGCCCGCATGAAGCGCGACGACGCCACCGGCGTCTGGTCCGTCACCGGCCCGAAGTCCTGGAAGGGCAAGCCCTACCGGTACGCCGTGAAGGTGTGGGCACCCAGCACCCGCGAGCTCGTCACCAACAAGGTCACCGACCCCTACTCCGTCGCCCTGACCACCGACTCCGCGCGCAGCCTGGTCGTCGACCTCGGCGACCGCGACCTCGCCCCCAGGGGCTGGTCGGGCCTGGACAAGCCGAAGGCCGTCCCCCTCAAGGACGCCCAGATCCAGGAACTGCACATCCGCGACTTCTCCGTCGAGGACCGCACGGCGAAGCAGCCCGGCACCTACCTGGCCTTCACCGACAAGGACAGCGACGGCTCCAGGCACCTGCGGAAGCTGGCGCAGGCCGGCACCTCGTACGTGCACCTGCTGCCCGCCTTCGACATCGCGACCATCCCCGAGAGGAAGTCCGACCGGACGACCGCCGACTGCGACCTCGCCTCCTACCCGGCGGACTCCGGGAAGCAGCAGGAGTGCGTGGCGAAGGCCGCCGCCGAGGACGCCTACAACTGGGGCTACGACCCGTACCACTACACGGTCCCCGAGGGCTCCTACGCCACCGACCCGGACGGCACGGCCCGCACGGTCGAGTTCCGGAGAATGGTCAAGGCGCTCAACGAGGACGGCCTGCGCGTCGTCATGGACGTCGTCTACAACCACACCGCGGCCGGCGGCCAGGCGGACACCAGCGTCCTGGACCGGATCGTGCCCGGCTACTACCAGCGGCTCCTCGCCGACGGTTCCGTCGCCAACAGCACCTGCTGCGCCAACACCGCGACCGAGAACGCCATGATGGGCAAGCTGGTCGTCGACTCCGTCGTCACCTGGGCCAGGGAGTACAAGGTCGACGGCTTCCGCTTCGACCTCATGGGCCACCACCCCAAGGCCAACATCCTCGCCGTCCGCAAGGCCCTCGACGCGCTGACCCTTGCGAAGGACGGCGTCGACGGCAAGAAGATCATCCTGTACGGCGAGGGCTGGAACTTCGGCGAGATCGCCGACGACGCCCGCTTCGAGCAGGCCACGCAGCAGAACATGGCCGGCACCGGTATCGCCACCTTCTCCGACCGGGCCCGTGACGCCGTCCGCGGCGGCGGCCCCTTCGACGAGGACCCCGGCGTCCAGGGCTTCGCCTCCGGCCTGTTCACCGACCCGAACTCCTCGGACGGCAACGGCACCGAGGCCGAGCAGAGGGCCCGGCTCCTGCACTACCAGGACCTGATCAAGGTCGGCCTGAGCGGCAACCTCGCCGAGTACCGCTTCACCGACACCGACGGCAAGGAGGTCAAGGGCTCCCAGGTCGACTACAACGGCGCACCGGCCGGATACGCCCACGCCCCGGGTGACGCCCTCGCCTACGCCGACGCGCACGACAACGAGTCGCTGTTCGACGCGCTCACGTTCAAGCTGCCGCAGGCCACGCCGGCCGACGACCGGGCCCGCATGCAGGTCCTCGCCATGGCGACCGCAGCCCTGTCCCAGGGCCCGGCGCTCTCCCAGGCCGGTACCGACCTGCTGCGCTCCAAGTCCCTGGACCGCAACTCCTACGACAGCGGCGACTGGTTCAACGCCATCCACTGGAACTGCGCCGACGGCAACGGCTTCGGCCGCGGTCTGCCGCCGGCAGCCGACAACGCCGACAAGTGGCCCTACGCAAAGCCCCTGCTGGGCGCGGTGAAGGTCGGCTGCCCGCAGATCGACGGCGCCTCGGCCGCCTACCGGGACCTGCTGAAGATCCGTACGACGGAGGAGACCTTCTCCCTCGACACCGCGGGGCAGGTGCAGTCCGCGCTGTCCTTCCCGCTGTCCGGGAAGGACGAGACACCGGGCGTGATCACCATGCGCCTCGGTGACCTGGTCGTCGTCTTCAACGCGACACCGGACCGGCAGGAACAGCGGGTCACCGCCCTCGCCGGCACGGACCACCGGCTGCACCCGGTGCAGGCGGCGGGCTCGGACACGGTGGTGAAGACCTCGTCCTACGCGGCGGACACCGGCACCTTCACCGTCCCGGCCCGCTCGGTCGCGGTGTTCACCGCGGCCGGCTGACACCCGGGCGCACCGGCGCGGAAGCTAGGGTGGGCCCTCCGACCCGGAACCGGAGGGCCCACCCATGCCGCAGATCACCGTCGACCACTCCGCACAGCTGAAGCGCGGCTTCGAGTGCGACTGGCCCGCCTTCGCCCGGGACCTGCACAGCACCGTGGTGGAGATCGCGGCGGCGAAGCTCCCCGCGTGCAAGACCCGGTTCCGCCCGACCGGCGACGTCTTCGTCGGCCACGGGCAGGCAGAGGACCACGCCCTCGTGCACGTCCACATCGGCCTGCTCCCCGGGCGGACCGAGGAGACCAAGGCGCGGCTCACCGAGGCCGTCCTGGAACTGGTGCGCCGGCATGTGCGGCCGGTCGGCAGCCTGACCCTGCACGCCTCCGCCGAGGTACGCGACCTCGACGCGTCGTACCGCAAGTTCGTGGAGCCGGCGGAGTAGACGGAGTCGGCGGAGCGGGTGGAGGGCCGGTTCAGCGGGCCAGGGCGACGAGCCGGGTGACCAGGTCGGCGAACGGTCCGTCGCCCGGCTCGTCCTTGAGCAGGTCGCGCAGCAGCCCGCCCAACTCCTCGTCGTGGGCCGCGGCGACGGCGCAGAGCGCGGCGAAGTCGTGCACCAGCTGGGCCTCCAGCCCGTCCCGCGGTATGCGGCGGCCGTCCAGCCAGATCAGCGCCGTCGACTCGGCGAGCGAGATCCAGGACCGCACCACCAGTTCCAGTCGCGGGGGAGGTTCCCCCACGCCCATGTGCGACAGAATCTGTTCGTACGCCCGCTGCCGTACGGAGTCGACCAGCGCGTTGGTGGTTGAGGAACCAACCGCCGGGCCACCGCGCATCAGGGCGGAGAAACCGGGCCCGTGCTCGTCGACGAAGTCGAAGTACCGGCCCATGACCCGCAGCAGCCGCGCCCCGAGCGGGCCCTCGCGCGGCTCCACGAACCGCGACGCCAGATCGTCCGCCGCTCGCTTCAACGCGGCCTCGTAGAGGCTGAGTTTGCCGGGGAAGTAGTGGTACACCAGCGGGCGCGAGATGCCGGCCGCCGACGCGATCTCGTCGATGGAGACGTCGTCGGGCGAGCGACGGCTGAACAGTTCGAGGGCGACGCCGATCAACTGCTGCCGCCGTTCCTCGACTCCCATTCTGCGACGTACCCCGGTAGTCATACACACAGCCTACCGATCGAATCCGGCCGTGAACGGTCCGCACCGGGCGACCGTGATCGCCCGGGCCGGCGGCCGGCCCGCATCCGGTCAGCGGAGCCCGGTGACCCGGTCCCCGTTCTCCAGGGTGCCCTCGAGGTCGGCCCGGGCGCCCTGTTCGGCCTCGACGGCCAGCAGGCTGCCCTGCGCGGTGCCCTCGACACCGCCCGTCGCGGTGACCGACGTGGTGCCGCGGCTGCCGGCGGCCAGCAGGTACCAGGTGCCCGCACCGGACTTCCACAGCACCCCGGCCAGCACCCGCGGCTCACGCTCCCCGCACTGCGGTACGTCCTCGGCCTGGGCCGCCACCGTCCCGGACGGCCCGCCCGGCGTGTGGAACTGCGCCTGCGTCCGGGCGCCGCCGCCCCGCCAGGTCTCGGCCCGCGTGCACACCCAGGCCGCTGACCCGCTCGCGTCCGGCAGCGGCTGCTCGGCGAACGCCCACGCGTTCACGCTCCGTACGCCCGCCGAGCGCATCGAGGCCAGCGAGCAGGCGAACGGCGCCCAGGCACGCAGCGCCTTCTCCCCGGCCACCTCACCGGCCTCACCGGGCCGCCCCGCGGTCAGCACGGCCGGGGCCAGCTCGCCGAGGTCGGTCACCAGCCGGGTGCCGGTGCCGTCGGTCAGCTCCAGCACGTTCCACGAGGTGCACGAGCCGGACTTCGGGGCCGCACCGGCCAGCGGTGAGGTCACGCCGTCGGTGAGCGTGAGGCCCGCCGTGTCCGCGCCGGGCTCGCGCAGGTCCCGCGCACCGGCCGCCCGCACCCAGGGTGCCGTCAGATAGCGGACGTTGCCGTCGGACCGGCCCAGCACCAGCGCACTGGCCCCGGCCCGGTCCGCGCCGTCGACCCGGGCGAAGTCCAGGGCGGCGCCCTCGGTGCCGTCCGCGGGCTCGGCGTACCTGGCGATGCGCAGACCGTCGTGGAGGATCACCACGCGCGCGTTGTCGACCGTCCCGGCGTACAGCAGCTGGGGCGGCCCGGCCGGGCCGCCGGACGGGGTGCCCGGCGTCGCCGACACCCGCACCCGCTCGCCGGGCCGGGCCCACACGGCGAGGGCCCGGCGCAGCAGGCCCGCGTCACCGGCCAGGCCGCCGCGGGCCGGCCACACGGAGAAGTCGGTGCGCGCGGAGGTCTTCCAGGCGGAGGGGGAGACCCGGGTCAGCTTCCCCGGGTCCAGGGCGGCCTGCGCGGCCCGGTTCAGCGCGTGGGGCGGCGCGGCGGCACCGTCGGGGCCCCAGCCGTCCTCCGGCAGCCCGAACAGCGCGCCGCAGACGACGAGCGCGGCCCCGGCGGCCAGTACGGCCTTCAGACGCCGGCGGCGGCGCACCAGGTCGGTGGGCCGGGCCTGGAGCGAACAGGGGTCGAACGCGGGGGAGCCGAGCAGCCGGTACTCGGCCGGTACCCGGTCGGCCTCGCGCAGCGCCCCCACCGCGTCGGCCACGCCCGCCTCCGTGAGCAGCGTACGGACGTCGGCGTCCGGGAGCCGCTCCAGAGCACGCAGCACATGGGCGGCGCGGGCGGGACCGGACAGGGCGGACAGCCGCTGCTCCAGGGCGAGTTCGTCGGCGCCGCCGGACCGCGGGAGCAGGCGCAGCCCCCACACCTGGGGCAGCGGTGGCGGCAGGACGGGCAGCCCGGCCCGCTTGCGCCGGGTCCCGCGCCGCCGCACGGCCGGACGGCGCGACGGGCTCGCCCGCAGCGTCGTACGCACCACCTGGAGCCGGACCAGCGCGTACCCGGGGTCGCCGTCCGGACCGACGGCCCGCGCGGGCCGGGTGGCCTGGGCGGGGATCGCGGGTGCCGTGGTGCGGCCGCGGGGCAGCGCGCGCTGGACCAGGGCGTGCGCGGTCAGCACCCGCCTGCCCCCGGCGCCCGGCTCCGGCGGCAGCATCAGGTACGCGAGACGGACGAGCCGCGGATAGTGCTCGACGAGAGCGGCCTCGGCCTGACGGACGTCGACGAGCGGGCCGTCGGGGGAGGGGGCCGGGGGCCGCTTGGCGGCATGCTGTGACTGCACGTCAGTCAGAACGAGCGATGCCTCCGTAGGTCACCGGTTGAGCACTTCGGCTCCCGGAGCCGTATCGAAGGCGGAGAGCCCCTCGCCGGGGCTCCGTGCGGCATGTCGCCGGAAGGACCGGAGGAACTCATGAGGCTGACCCGACCGAGGCTCGCGCTGACCGGCGCGGTGGCGGTACTGGCGCTGGCGGGCTGCGGGTCCGGCGGCGGGGGGAACGACGGCGACGGGAAGAGCGGGGCGCCCGTCACGGCCACCGGCAGCCTGGAACACCTGGCCGCCGAGGCGAAGTGCGAGCCGGACATGCAGACCGACGCCGACACCATCCGCCAGGCCATCTGCAAGACGGGCAAGGAGAAGTACATCCTCGCCACCTTCGCCACCGACCGCGGCCAGCGCGAGTGGCTGAACGGAGCGAAGGACTACGGCGGCTACTACCTGGTCGGCCGCAAGTGGGTCGCCGTGGGCCAGGAGAAGACGGTCACGGCGCTGCAGACCACGCTCGGCGGGACCATGGAGGAAGGGTCCGAGCACATGAACCCCGGGGGCAGTCACAACAGCGGTCACCACGGCTGACCTCGCGGCCCCCGGCACAGCGGGAAGCCGGCGGTGGGAGATCCCACCGCCGGCTTCCCGTCGGTCCGGGACTACTGGCAGTCCTGGCCGCTGTTGATGCAGTCGACCATCTCGTTCATCAGGTTCTCGTCGAAGAAGTTGATGAAGTCGTTGTGGTCGGTGATCGGCTTGTGCAGCTGGTCCGGGAAGGAGTCCACCGCGAACGGGTTCACGACCTGGCCGTTGTCGATCTGCACGGCCGGGAGGTCGTAGACCAGACGGACCTGGAGCTGGGGGATGGCCTGGAAGCCGTTCGAGCAGCTGCCGTCCGCCTCGACGAAGTCGACGTGCGTGCGGTGGTTGGCGCTGTCGATGTTCTGGCCGTCCCAGCAGCTCTGGAAGGCGGACGTCCGGACCACGCTGCTGCCCTCGGGGCAGATCGGGTACTTGTCCGTCACCTGCCGGTCCTCGAAGCCGGTGCAGCTCCACGCGGTGTTGGCGTTGTTCAGGCCGTTGGTGAAGGCCTTGGCGTCACCGGTGATGATGCGCAGGGCCGTCGGCATCGCGACGACGTCGCTCGTCCGGTTGCCGACGAACTTCAGCTCTGCCTCGCTGGGCTCGACGATCTTGCCGACATTGCCGTCCTGGCCGCCGCCGGGCTGGCCCTGGTCGATGTCCTGCGTACCGTCCTGGATCCGGAGGACCGGCCAGAAGTACGACGACCTGTCGCCCTGGTTCTGGCAGGTCGTCTCGCCGTTGGCCAGGTCCTCGTCGCTCGCGAAGGCGGTGTTGGCCTGGTTGCCGACGTAGTCGTGCTGGTGCTGCGCACCGTTGCTGACACCGGGAGCGACGATCACGTTGTCCGAGTTGCGGAGCTCGTTCTCGTTGGTGCCGCACTCGGTGGTGAAGCTGCCCGTGGAACCGCCGTCGCCGTTCGCGGCCAGACCGTTCGGCAGGTTGCGGGAGTTGGGCTGGACGTCCTCGATGTTGATGAAGTCGTCGGCGACGGGGCCGTTGTCGGCCTGACCGCCGTTGCCCTGGTCCTGCCCGTTGTCCTGGCCGCCGCCGTCCTGACCCTGGTCCTGGCCACCGCCGTTGCCCTGGTCCTGGCCACCGCCGTTGCCCTGGTCCTGACCGCCGCCGTTGCCGGTGTCCGGCTGCTCGACCGGCACGCCTTCGCACCTGGCCAGCCCGCCGAGGCCCTGCGGCGCCTTTCCGCCCGCGCGGTTGATGTTGATGTTGATCCGGTCCAGGGTGGCCACCCGCTTGGACTTCAGCGGTCCCAGGATGGCGTTGTCGACGTACCCGGTGTCTCCCGCCTGGGCCTGGCGCGTCTCCGCGAGACGCGTGTAGGCATCCGTGATCTGCCGGTCGAGCAGTGCCAGCTCCTTGGCGACCCCCCTGCGTGCGTTCCTCGGCACATCCGTCAGCTGCTGGCCGACATCCGGGCACTTGATCGTCGCGACCTGGGCGGCCGTGGACTTCGTCCGGTCCCTTCCCGGCTGCTTCTCATGTGCCGAGGCGTAGAAGTTGGCCCAGACCAGCCCGCCCCCACCGAGCGCCAGGGCCGCCGATGCGGCCACGGCCTTGGTGGCCAACGGCATGCGGCGTTTTCTTGTATTGCGTCCCATCAGTCTCCTAGCAAGGGGTCCTCGGCCTCGGCCAAGGGGGGAATCGCTTCCCTGTGCTCTGGTAATTTTTCCTTTGCCCCGCAAAAGGGGTCGGTTCGGGCTGGACCGCAACCTTCGGGCTGGAAGCCCGCCGCCTCAGCGGTGGACGGAGTCACGGAACTCCTCTGACTTCGTTGGGGAGTACCTCCTTGCGGGTGTCGGATCGCCCAACAGAAGCGGGGGGGGGCCCGTGTGTAAGGGGGCCCCCCCCGGGGGGTTGACCCCGCGAGGGAAATTTTTTTAATTACCGAAGCCCCACTGGGTTAA
>NZ_JBHXQZ010000055.1:48833-54682 GCF_042717095.1 Streptomyces sp. NPDC058632
GGAGGGTGACACGGAACACCTTGCACATGGGTGGGTATGACGTCCTGCGGGGGGTCGTAGCGCCCAAATTTAGGGGGGCGGCTCCATTTAGTACGGGAGCCGCCCCGGGGGTGTTCACCCGTCTCGGAAATTGATGAGAAGTCCGTACGCCACTCTGGTTTCAACAGTCCCTGGGACACGAGGAGTTGCGGATCGATCGCGACGGGTGAGAGGGAGTTCCCGGCGAGGTACGGCGAGTCCGCTTTCACCGGCCACGGTCGAGATACGCGAGAACCGCCAGCACGCGCCGGTTGTCGTCGTCCGAGACCTCGAGGCCCAGTTTGGCGAAGATGTTGGCGGTGTGCTTGGCGATGGCCCGTTCCGTCACCACCAGCTTGCCGGCGATCGCCGCGTTGGACCGGCCCTGCGCCATCTGCTCCAGCACCTCCCGCTCCCGGGGCGTCAGCCGCGCCGGCGGCCGGTCGTCGCCCGACTTCCGCGCCAGCAGTTGCTGGATCACCTGCGGATCCATGGCCGTACCGCCGCCCGCCACCCGCCGTACGGCGTCCACGAACTGCTCCGAGTCGAACACCCGGTCCTTGAGCAGATAGCCCACCGCGCCGCTGCCGTCGGCCAGCAACTCCCGTGCGTACAACTGCTCGACGTGCTGCGACAGCACCAGCACCGGCAGCCCGGGCCGCCGGCGCCGCGCCTCCAGCGCGCACTGCAGCCCCTCGTCGGTGTGCGTCGGCGGCAGGCGGACGTCGATCACGGCGACGTCCGGCTTCAAATCGGCGAGCGCGCGAGCCAGTTCGGGCCCGGTCTCCACGGCCGCGGCGATCTCGAAGTCATGGGCCTCGAGGAGCCGGACCAGCCCGTCGCGCAGCAGGAACAGGTCTTCGGCTAGGACAACTCGCAAGGGATCTCCATGGTGACCATGGTGGGGCCGCCCACGGGAGAGCTGACGGCCAGGACGCCGTCGAATGTACCCAGTCGCCGCTCCACCCCGGTCAGCCCCGAGCCGGCCCCGATCACCGCGCCGCCCCTGCCGTTGTCGGTGACGCTCACCCGCAGATGTCCGTCCGTACGGTGCACATCCACCCAGATCCGGTCGGCCTCCGCGTGCTTCACCGCGTTGGTGAGCACCTCGCTGACGGCGAAGTACGCGGCCGACTCCACCGGCGCCCCGGCCCGCCCCGGCAGGTCCACGCTCACCTCGGTCGCCACCGGGAGCCGCAGCGCCAGCGCCCGCACCGCGTCGCCCAGGCCGCGCTCGGCCAGCACCGGCGGGTGGATGCCGCGCACCAGCTCACGCAGCTCCGACAGCGCCTCCACCGACGACTTGCGGGCGTGCGCGATCAACTCCCGTGCCTTTTCCGGGTCCTTGTCGAGCAGCGCCTCGATGGTCCCCAGATCCATGCCCATCGCGACCAGCCGGGCCTGTGCCCCGTCGTGCAGATCCCGCTCGATGCGCCGCAGTTCGGCCGCGGAGGTGTCCACCGCGGCACGCCGCGTCTCGGTCAGCACCCGCACCCGCTCCTCCAGTTCACCCGGTCCGGGGGAGAGGACGGCGCGGGTGAGCCGGTAATGGGCGTTCAGTACCGACGGGGTGAGGAAATGGGCGACGAAGACCAGACCGAGGGCCAGCGCCCCGGCGCCCAGCGCGGACGCCTGGTCGCCGACGGGGACGAAGCCGTACCAGTACGGGTCCGGCATCGTCCGCCACAGCCCGGCGGCGAGCGCGATGCCCTCCAGCGGGTACAGCAACAGCGCGGCCGGCATCACCGCGGTGGCGAACCCCGCGCTCATGTCGACCGGAAGCCACAGCAGTTCCCGCCAGGTCGCCGGGTCGCGCAGCATCACGGAGGTGCGCGCCCACGGGTTGGCGTCCTTCGGCACCGGCCGGTACGCGGGCGGAATGCGCACCCCGCCCCACTCGGCGGCCAGCACCCGCCGCCAGTTCGCGTAGGTCCGGGCCCCGTTCAGCACGTACGGCGTGGTGACGATGCCGACGCCGGCCGGGATCAGCGCGATCGACACCAGGGTCAGGGTGAAGGCCGTCACCGACAGCGGGAGCGACACCAGCCCCAGCCCCAGCCCCCGCAACGCCCCCTTCAGAAGGCCTTTGGTGTGCCCGGTACCCCTGCTGCCGGTCTGCGTGCTCGCGCTCATGCTGTCCGTGGTCACGGAGTCGGTGGTCATGACGTCAGTCTGGCCGAGCGCCGCATCCGGGTCACGGGGCCGGGCCCCCCGGTCGGGGGGTGGTGCCACCTACACCCCCGACCGTTCATCCCCCGGCGCCGCGGCCTCCGTCCCGTCACGTCGTGTCGGCCGCGGCGAGCACCTTCGCCTCCGTCTGCGGGTCGAGGCCCCTGGCCGTCCGGTCCCGACGCTGGGGCGCGGTCCCGTCGAGGCCCCGCAACCAGTGCCAGGTGTCGGCGGCCGTCTCGCTCACGGGACGGCAGCGCAGCCCCGTCGCGAGCGCCCGGGAGACGTCACCGGCGTGCAGCGCGTCGTGCATCTCCCCGTCCGGCGGCACCCAGACCGGCAGCTGCGTCCACGGTTCGATGCCTGCCCCGAGGATCACCTCCGGCCCGGTCCACCGCAGCTCGGCCGCGCCCCCGGTCACCTCCGCGCAGGCCTCCAGCAGCGTGCCCATCGTCTCGTGCCCCTGCGGGCCGGTCAGGTTGTACGGTCCGCTGATCCCCTGCTCGGCCGCTTTGAGGATCCACTCGGCGAGGTCGCGGACGTCGACGTACTGGAGGGGCAGGTCACGCGGCCCCGGTGCGAGGACCGGGCCGCCGCGTGCCATCCGGTTCAGCCACCAGGGCAGCCGGCCGACGTTCTCGTACGGGCCGAGGATCAGCCCCGCCCGCACCAGCACCGACCGGTCCGCGCCGAAGGCGTCCACGACGGCCAGTTCGCCACCCCGCTTGTCCCGCGCGTAGTCGGTGTGGCCGGCGTCCGCGTGGGCGTCGGCCACGAGCGGGGCCTCCTCGGTGGCTCCGGCGGGCGCGGGCCACGCGTACACCGAGCGGCTCGACACGTACACGTACCGTCCGGCGCGGCCCCGCAGCAGCCGTGCCGTGTCCCGGACGGCACGCGGGGCGGCCGACCAGGTGTCGACGACGACGTCCCACGCGTCGTCCGGCTCGGCCAGGGCGGCCAGGCCGTCGACGGCCGTGCGGTCGCCCAGCAGCGACCGCACGCCCGGCACAGCCGCGTGCCGCCCGCGGTGGAAGACGGTCACCTCCCAGCCCCGCCCCAGCGCCGCCTCGACGACGGCCCGCCCCGCGAACTCCGTACCACCCAGCACCAGAAGCCTCATGCGTCAGAGACTGCCGGAGCGGGCGGGGCGAGGGAACCGGGATCTGCCGAGGGCAGAGCGGCCGTGGCTCGGGGGGCGTACCTGTAACCGACCCGGCGCACGGTCTGGATCGTGCCCCGGTGCTCGCCGCCCAGCTTGCGGCGCAGCCGGGCGATGTGGACGTCGACGGTGCGGCCGTCGCCGACATGGCCGTGACCCCACACCGTGGCGACCAGGTGGTCACGGGTGTGCACCCGGTTCGGGTGGGCCACGAGATGGGCGAGCAGCTCGAACTCCAGGTAGGTGAGGTCGAGTCGCCGCCCGTCCACCTCGGCGGTGCGCTGCGCGGTGTCGACCCGGATCCGCTGGTCCGCGCCGGCCGTGGCGGTGACCGCGGACGCCACGCCGTAGTGCGGTGCCGTCTCGGGACCCGGCACCGCCACCGGGAACGGCGGCTGCCGGTCGGCGGGGACCAGCACCAGGTAGCCGACCATCGGCGGACGGCCGGGCAGCACGGGCAGGGTGTGCTGCGGCGCGGGCAGCCAGGTGGCATCCGGCGGGAGCAGGTCCGCGAGTGTGACCACCTCGTCCGGGGCGACGGTCCGCAGCCGGTGGTGCGGACGGCCGTTCGCAGGGGCGGGGGAGGTGGCGGAGTTCGCGGAGACGGTGGTGGCCGAGGTCACCGCGGTGGCCGCGGCGGGGAGGGGACGAGTGGTCGCCATGAGAGGTCAGCTCTTTCGCGCGAAGGGTTCGTCGGGATGCTCGACGGCCACGAGGTCGTGGTCGGGCTCGTCGAGGACGTACGCGGTTCGCGCCGGCGGAGGGCCGGGATGTACGGCGTCAGAGGGCCGGCGCGGTCGTCGCGCGGCAACACTCCCGGTCGAAGTCGTCGTGCTGACGGGAGGGCCAGAAGGGCTCGAGGTCATGGCGACCTGTCGTGAGGAGCTCCCGGAAACCGTCCATGCCCTCATTGAAGCAGACCCCGGGCCCCGGCAGGAGCCCCGGTTCACAGCCCGGACGCCCGGGGCGGCGTGAAACCCGACGAAGCGAGGGGCGCCCGGCGGACGGGCACCCCTCGCTTCGCGGACGGGAGTCGAGTCGGGGGACGGCTCAGATCTGGCCGGCCTTCTCCAGCGCGGTGCAGCACGTGTCGACCATCAGCCGCGTCACCAGGTACGGGTCGACGTTGGCGTTCGGACGGCGGTCCTCGATGTAGCCCTTGCCGTCCCTCTCGACCTGCCACGGGATGCGCACCGAGGCGCCGCGGTCGGAGACACCGTAGGAGTACTCGTTCCACGGCGCGGTCTCGTGCAGGCCGGTGAGACGGTCGTCGATGCCGGCGCCGTAGTCCTTGACGTGGTCGAGCGGCTTGGAGCCCTCACCGAGCGACTCGCACGCGGTGATGATCGCGTCGTAGCCCTCGCGCATCGCCTTGGTGGAGAAGTTGGTGTGCGCGCCCGCGCCGTTCCAGTCGCCCTTGACCGGCTTGGGGTCCAGGGTGGCGGAGACGTCGAAGTCCTCGGCGGTGCGGTAGAGCAGCCAGCGGGCCACCCACAGCTGGTCGGAGACCTCCAGCGGCGCCAGCGGGCCGACCTGGAACTCCCACTGGCCCGGCATGACCTCGGCGTTGATGCCGGAGATGCCCAGGCCCGCCTTCAGGCAGTTCTCCAGGTGCGCCTCGACGACGTCACGGCCGAAGATCTCGTCCGAGCCGACGCCGCAGTAGTAGCCGCCCTGCGCGGCCGGGAAGCCGCCCTCGGGGAAGCCGAGCGGGCGGGCACCCTTGAAGAAGGTGTACTCCTGCTCGATGCCGAAGACCGGCTCCTGCGCGGCGAACCGCTCGGCCACCTCGGCCAGCGCGGCCCGGGTGTTGGACTCGTGCGGCGTCATGTCCGTGTTCAGGACCTCGCACAGGACCAGGATGTCGTCACCGCCGCGAAGGGGGTCGGGGCAGACGAAGACAGGCTTCAGCACACGGTCCGAGGCGTGACCCTCGGCCTGGTTGGTGGACGATCCGTCGAAGCCCCAGATCGGCAGCTCGGCGACCGCGGTCGTCTTCTCGGAGTCCGCCAGGATCTTGGTCTTGGAACGCAGCTTGGCCGTCGGTTCCGTGCCGTCGATCCAGATGTACTCAGCCTTGAAGCTCACGGTCCACTTCCTTCGGGGCGGGTCGGGGCGCATGTGCGGGTGCTGCGCGCTGCGGCGTTGCGCCACGCCGGCAGCGGGGTGCCGGGGCGCCCCGCTCGCGATGACACGCAGCCTGTCAACAGGCGATTTCCCGGCCATTGCCCGAATGTGAACCCCGTGTTACCGGTGACCGTCGTGCCCCGGACCACGCTGTGAGCACGGCGTGGCGGGCGCGACCCGTATGCGACGGGATCACGCGGCGGGGCCGTACACGACAGGGAGCCCTCCCCCGCTCCCGACGGCGGTCGAGCTGGGGTGGGCTCCCACCCCGGGCGCGGCCGGGGCGGGGGGCGCGGCGGCGCGCCCCCCCCCCCCCACACCCTCCCCCCCCCCGCGGGGGTGGTTGGGGGGTGGGGGTTTGGGGGCGGCCCCCGGG
>NZ_JBHXQZ010000056.1:0-53717 GCF_042717095.1 Streptomyces sp. NPDC058632
CCCGGTGTTGTCACCGGGCGCCCCCACCTCGTTCGTGCGTGCCGATCGGCCGTCGTCGTCGACCCGCCGCGCATCGGCTGCCGTACCGCGTTTCAGCCGCTGTGCTTCAGCCGCCGTGGTTCAGCTCGAACCACACCACCTTGCCGGTGCTCAGCCGGGTCGCGCCCCAGCGGCGGGCCAGGCGGTTGACCAGGTAGAGGCCGCGGCCGCCCTCGTCCGTGGCGCGTGCCTGGCGCAGCCGCGGGAGCTGGGGCACGTCGTCACCGACCTCGCAGCGCAGGACGTCCGTACGCAGCAGCCGCAGGGTGACCGGGCGGGAGGCGTACCGGACCGCGTTGGTGACCACCTCGCTGACCAGCAGCTCCACCGAGTCGCTCAGGTCCTCCATGCCCCACCGGGACAGCGCCCGGCGGGCCAGCCGGCGGGCCCGGCCGGGAGCGGCGTCCTCCGGCTCGAGGAACCAGTACGCCACATCGCTCGGCGCGATCCCGTCGAAACGGGCGGCGAGCAGCGCGATGTCGTCGTCCCGGTCGCCCGGACCGAGCATGTCGAGCACCTCGTCGCACAGTGCCTCCAGCGGCGGCGGATGGTCCGGGCCGGTCAGCTGCGCGGTCGCGGTGAGCTTGTCGCGCAACTGGTCGATGCCGGTCCACACGTCCCGCAGCCGGGACTCGACCAGGCCGTCCGTGTAGAGCAGCAGCGTCGCCCCGGCGGGCGCGTCCAGCTCGACCGCCTCGAAGTCCACGCCGCCGACGCCGATCGGGGCGCCCGCGGGCACCCGCAGCACCTCGGCCCGTCCGCCGAGGGGCAGCAGAATGGGCGGCGGATGACCGGCGTTGGCGATGGTGATGCGGTGCGCGACCGGGTCGTACACCGCGTACAGGCAGGTCGCCATGCGGTCCGCGCCGAGCCGCTGCGCCTGCTCGTCCAGGTGGTGCAGCACCTCCTGCGGAGGCAGGTCGAGCCCGGCCAGGGTCTGGGCGGTGGTGCGCAGCTGGCCCATGATCGCGGCGGAGGTCATGGAGTGCCCCATGACGTCGCCGACGACGAGGGCGACCCTGCTGCCGGGCAGCGGGATGGCGTCGTACCAGTCACCGCCCACGCGCGCGGTCTCGGCGGCGGGCAGATAACGGGAGGCCAGCCGTACGCCGGTGCAGCGCGGCAGGTTCTCCGGCAGCATGGTCCGCTGCAACTCGTCCGCGATGTACGCCTCCCGCCCGTACAGCACCGCCTTGTCGATGCCGAGGGCGCTGTGCGTGGCGAGCTGGGCGGCGACCAGCAGGTCGTCGGCGTCGAACGCGGGGCGCTCCGGGCCGCGCAGGAACAGGGCCGCGCCGATCACCCGGCGCCGGCCGCGCAGCGGTGCGAGAATCGCCCGCTGACCGTCGGGGACGGCGGACTCGGCTCCCTCGCCGAGGAGTTCGGGCAGGGCGGCGCGCGCGGCGGGCGCGTCCGTGAACACCGGCCGTACGCCGCGCAGCACTTCGGCGAGCGCGCTGCCGGGCCGCACCGTGCACCGCTCCGAGCCGATGGAGTCCAGCTCGGACGGCGTGGGCGCGACGGCCGGCACGAATCCGCCGTCGGTGTCGCGCTCGGCCGGGATCCGGTCGCTGCGCCGCAGCCGCAGCACCAGCGGGCCGGTGGGCCGCTCGTCACCGACCGGCAGGGGCTCGCGCAGATAGACCAGGATGGTGTCGGCGAAGGTGGGCACGGTGGCCCGGCACAGACCCATCACGATCTCTTCGAGATCGATGCCGCGGGCGATCCGCCGGGTGGCGGCGCCGACGAACCTCAGCCGGTCCCCGTCCCGACGCATCGGCGTGGGCTTCCCGGGCGGGGTCACCTGACCGGTGCGCCGCTCGGAGCCGTCGGGGGCGGGTACGGGGCGGTCCTGGGACGCCTGCTCCTGGGACGCACCGCCGGGTGCCGGAGGGGCCACTGCCGGGTGGTCCGCTGTCAGGTGGTCCGATGCCGGGTGGTCGTGCACGTCGGGTTTCTGTCCTCCGGCCGGCTGGAGCGGTATGCCCGCGGGCGCGGGCCGAGGTCGGTGGGTGTCGGGTTCGGATTCCTGCCCGGCGTGCGGCTGGGAGTGCTCGGCGCCGGGCCCGGCGGTACCCGGCTCCGCCGGAGGCGGCGACGATGACGACGATGTCGGGGCAGGCAGGAACGCCTCGCGGGCATCCGCGGGGGTGACGCCCGGTTCCGGGCGCTCGTAGGAGGTCGGCTGCTCCGTCACGCGTGTCGAGTCCATCCGTCCGGGGCCAGGGCCCGTTCCTCACGTTCCCGCCTGCCCCGCGAACGTGAGGCCGGGGACGCACGCCGTGCACACCGTACGTCCTGCCGGAACTCCGATACCCGGAATGCCTGCCCCAGGAACGGAATTCCCGCGTGGTGAGCGCCTGCTTCTGTGCCGCCTGCCGACCGTCCCCGGCCCGCACCGGTGGTGCCGTACCCCTCGCTCACGTCCTGCCGCCCCTCGGTGACGTTCGGTCAAACCCAGCGCGTGCTCCGGAAGTTGCTGACGCCCGGTGCCTTGCGGAGGACGATCCTACGTTTCCTGACCCGGGGTGCATCAAGAGTCTCATGACGACAGATGCGCGGGCGTGCTGTCCCAGTCCGGTGGAAGTGAAGGTACCGCCCACGACGGATCCGGGCGCCAGTTCTGCCAGCCGTCCGAGAACGGGGCTCCCCACCGGGAGATCACGGCCACCGCGTCCCGGCCCGCCTCCCGCACCCGGCCGGCCAGCGCGGCGTCCACCAGTCCGTCCCGCTGGGCCTGCGCGAACTCGTCTTCGTCCCGCCAGTGCCAACTGCGGTCCGGGTGCACGGAGATGTCCAGAAAGTGATCCTCGGAGTCCACCCCGCCCACCCAACGGGCCAGCGGCTCCTCCAGGTTCACGTACCAGTTCTTGAACCGCCAGTCCCGGTCCCAGAACAGCCACACCGACCAGGGCTCACCGGGCCGGGCCAGCTTCAGCACACCGGTCCCGGTCCAGCGGCCGCGCTGGACCGTACGGGGCTTGGTGTACCGGGTGCGAAGGGGCTCCTGGTGCACGGGGGTGCCGTCGGCGAGCACCGGCTTCACGCACTCGGTGCCGGGCGCCATCCACACGGCGAGCAGTTCGGGGTCGTCGCGTACGACCGTGACGGGGCGCGCGATGTGGAAGCGCGCGCCCCCGTTCTCCCGGTAGCGCCACAGGATCTGCGTCCCTGGTGCCCAGTGGCCGTCCCCGCGTCCTGCCGCTCCGCCCTGTGCCATGGGCAGATATTAGGTGCCCCAGGCACAGGTCGCTGCGGTCCCCGTCACGCTTCACCCGTGCGGAACACCGGAGACACGGCGTGGACACGGCGGAGACGTGACGGGGGTGCGGCGGAGACGCGGCGGAGGGGCCCGCCTCAGCCGCGCCGCTTCACGGACGCGTCATCCGCAGGACGTCCAGCGCCTCGTCGAGCTGCTCCACGGTGAGGTCGCCGCGCTCGACGTACCCGCTCTCCAGGACCACCCGGCGGATGGTCTTCCGCTGTGCCAGCGCCTTCTTGGCGACCTTCGCGGCCTCCTCGTAGCCGATGTACCTGTTGAGCGGGGTGACCACGGACGGCGAGGACTCGGCGTACTCCCGGGCCCGCTCGCGGTCGGCGACGATCCCGTCGACCGTACGGTCGGCGAGCAGCCGGGAGACGTTCGCGAGCAGCCGGATCGACTCCAGGACGTTCTTCGCGATGACGGGCAGCATCACGTTGAGCTCGAAGTTGCCGGCGGCCCCCGCGGCGGCGACGGTCGCGTCGTTGCCGAAGACCTGCGCGCTCACCATGAGCACGGCCTCCGGGATGACCGGGTTGACCTTGCCGGGCATGATCGAGGAGCCGGGCTGGAGGTCGGGCAGGGCGATCTCGGCGAGGCCGGTGCGGGGACCCGAGGCCATCCACCGCAGATCGTTGGCGATCTTCGTCAGGCCGACCGCGATCGTCCGCAGCTGGCCGCTGGTCTCCACGATGCCGTCCCGCGCGCCCTGCGCCTCGAAGTGGTCGCGGGCCTCGGTCAGCGGCAGCCCGGTGACCCGGGCGACCTCCTCGATGACGGCGGCCGGGAACCCGGGCGGGGTGTTGATGCCGGTGCCGACGGCGGTCCCGCCGAGGGGCAGCTCGGCCAGCCGGGGGAGGGAGGCGTGCAGCCGCTCGACCCCGTACCGCACCTGGGCCGCGTACCCGCCGAACTCCTGCCCGAGGGTGACGGGCGTGGCGTCCATCAGGTGCGTGCGCCCCGACTTCACCACGTCGGCGAACTCCTCGGCCTTGCGCTCCAGCGAGGCCGCTAGGTGCTCGAGAGCCGGTACGAGGTCCCGGGTGACGGCGGCGGTGGCGGCGATGTGGATCGAGGACGGGAAGACGTCGTTGGACGACTGGGAGGCGTTGACGTGGTCGTTGGGGTGCACGGGGCGCCCGAGCCGCTCGGTCGCCAGGGTGGCGATGACCTCGTTGGTGTTCATGTTGGACGAGGTGCCCGAACCCGTCTGGAACACGTCGACGGGGAAGTGCTCGTCCCACTTCCCCCCGGCGACCTCCCCGGCCGCCGCGCCGATCGCCTCGGCGATGTCCTCGTCCAGCACACCGAGGCGCGCGTTCACCTTCGCCGCGGCGCCCTTGATCCGGGCGAGGGCCTCGATGTGGGCACGTTCGATGCGCTGCCCCGAGACCGGGAAGTTCTCCACGGCCCGCTG
Source organism: Streptomyces sp. NPDC058632 (assembly GCF_042717095.1). Lineage (NCBI taxonomy): Bacteria > Bacillati > Actinomycetota > Actinomycetes > Kitasatosporales > Streptomycetaceae > Streptomyces > Streptomyces sp. NPDC058632. The sequence goes on from NZ_JBHXQZ010000056.1 coordinate 4,719, forward strand.
CGTCTGCGCCCGCCACTTGGCGCCGGCCGGTACCTTCACCTCCCCCATGGAATCGTGCTCGATGCGGTAGCGCCGGTCGTCGTCCGTGGTCGTCATCGTCGTACCTCCGAAGGTCCACAGCAGTGGTGCGGGCCGGGTGTATTCCTGCCGGTCCCTCGCCGGCATTCCGTACGGGTACCCGGAACGGACTCCGCCCCGCCGCGAGGGCGCGGCGGGGCGGAGTCCCGCGTGGAGACCGGTGCCGGCCGGGCGCTGCGCCCACCGGCCGCACGCACCGGCTTCAGGCGACGGCCTGCTGCCAGAGGGTGTAGGCGATGCCGTCGGCCGCGCGGTTCAGACCGGTGGTGTTGATGTTGGTGAGGGTGTCGCAGGACCGGTGGTAGCAGGGGTCGTAGGCGGAACCGGCCGTGCCGCCCCATTTGGCGGCCTGTGCGGACGTCTTGCGGGCGCCGGCGCCCATCGCGTAGCCGGAGGTGGGGATGCCGGCCTGCTGGAAGGGGTAGTCGTCGCTGCGCCCGGCGCCCTCGGTGTTCTCCTCGGGTCGCAGGCCCAGCGAGTCCCAGTACGCCTTCATCGGCGCGGCGGCCGACGTGGTGATGCGGTTGATGAAGTAGCCGCCGTTGGTCGAGGCGATCATGTCGAAGTTGTAGTACGCCCGGATTCTGGAGCGCTGGGTGGAGGACAGCGAACGCACGTAGAACTCCGAGCCGTTGAGGCCCTGCTCCTCATCGGTCCACCAGGCGAAGCGGACCCGGTTGCGCATGGCCGGGTTCTGCTGGGCCAGGGTCAGCGCGTTCTCCAGGAGCGCGGCCGAGCCGGAGCCGTTGTCGTTCATGCCGGGGCCCGCCGACACGCCGTCGAGGTGGGCGCCGAACACGTACACGTTGTTCGCGTCGCCCTGCGGCCACTCGGCGATCAGGTTGGGGCCCGCTCCGCCGGTGCAGCCGGAGGTGCAGGGCTGCTCGGTGACGGTGTAACCGGCCGCCTGCAGCTTGCCCTTCACGTAGGCGACCGAGTCGCGGTACCCCTGGGTGGTGGAGCGGCGGTTGCCGCCGTTGCGGCCGGCGATGGCACTGAGCTCGCTCAGGTGCGCCCGCACCTTCGTCACGTCGACGTCGGGCGCGGCGAGCGCGTTCACGGCGGTGGCGGACCGGTCCGCCACCACGGGAGCGGCGGCCGCGGCGGGGAGGGTTCCGCAGCCGAGCACGACGGCGAGGGAGAAGCTCGCCACGGCGAATCGTCGTCTCACACTGTCTCCTTCGGGAGGTGGCCGTGGGGTGGGCCACGGGGAGTCCGACATGGTGTGTGCATGTCAGAATGGCGAGAAGGGTCACAGGCGAGAGCGGGGGGAGTCAACGGAAACGGGGGCCGCGCGGGCAGGTTGTCCAAAAAGAGAACACGGCGTCCGCTATCCGGGCGCACGGGGGCCCGTGGCGGCGCCCGCGGGCGTTTCCGGGGTCTGCCGCGAGGGCGTGTCGGTGTCGAGCCGGCCCGGTCGGCCGAGGGGAACCGCGGGCGGTGGGTCGCCCCCGGACCGTCCGGCGTTCGAGGACGATTCCTGTTCAGGGCCGGAGGGGGGTCGGGGCGCGGTCCCGGGGGCGGCCCCGGGGAGGGGAGGAGGGGAGCGGCGGCGGGGGCCGAAAGCCCCGGCCGCCGCCCCCGTGGGCACTACACCAGCCCCGGCCCCCGCACCGGAATCGACGTGAACGTGGGCTGCTGCGGCGAAGGGTCCTGGAAGAAGTCGTTGCCCTTGTCGTCGACGACGACGAACGCCGGGAAGTCCTCGACCTCGATCTTCCAGACCGCCTCCATGCCGAGTTCCTCGTACTCCAGGACCTCGACCTTCTTGATGCAGTCCTGGGCGAGCCGGGCGGCCGGCCCGCCGATCGAGCCGAGGTAGAAGCCGCCGTGCGCGTCGCACGCGTCGGTGACCTGCTTGCTGCGGTTGCCCTTGGCGAGCATCACCTTGGAGCCGCCCGCCGCCTGGAACTGCTCGACGTAGGAGTCCATGCGGCCGGCGGTCGTCGGGCCGAAGGAGCCGGACGCGTAGCCCTCGGGGGTCTTGGCCGGACCGGCGTAGTACACCGGGTGGTCCTTGAGGTACTGCGGCATCCCCTCGCCCGCGTCCAGCCGCTCCTTGATCTTGGCGTGCGCGATGTCGCGGGCGACGACCAGCGGGCCGGTGAGGGAGAGGCGGGTCTTCACCGGGTACTTGGTGAGTTCCGCGAGGATGGCGTCCATCGGCTGGTTCAGGTCGATCCGGACGACGTCACTCTCGGTCTCGAGGTGCTCGTCCGTCGTCTCGGGAAGGAACCGTGCGGGGTCCCGCTCCAGCTGCTCGAGGAAGACGCCCTCGGCGGTGATCTTCGCGACGGCCTGGCGGTCGGCGGAGCAGGAGACGGCGATGGCGACCGGGCAGGACGCGCCGTGCCGCGGCAGGCGGACCACGCGGACGTCGTGGCAGAAGTACTTGCCGCCGAACTGCGCGCCGATGCCGATCTTCTGGGTCAGCTCGAAGACCTTGTCCTCCAGTTCCTTGTCGCGGAAGCCGTGGCCCAGCGGGGAGCCCTCGGAGGGGATCTCGTCGAGGTAGTGCGCGGAGGCGTACTTCGCGGTCTTCAGCGCGTACTCGGCGGACGTGCCGCCGACGACGATCGCCAGGTGGTACGGCGGACAGGCGGCCGTGCCGAGCGAACGGATCTTCTCCTCCAGGAACTTCATCATGGAGGACTCGTTCAGGACGGCCTTGGTCTCCTGGTAGAGGAAGCTCTTGTTGGCGGAGCCGCCGCCCTTGGCCATGAACAGGAACTTGTAGGCGCCGCCGTCGGTGGCGTACAGCTCGATCTGGGCGGGGAGGTTGGAGCCGGTGTTCTTCTCCTCCCACATGGTCAGGGGCGCCATCTGGGAGTAGCGCAGGTTGAGGTTGTGGTACGCGTCGTAGATGCCCCGGGACAGGGCCTCTTCGTCGCCGCCCTCGGTGAGGACGTTCTGGCCGCGCTTGCCCATGACGATCGCGGTGCCGGTGTCCTGGCACATGGGGAGCACGCCGGCCGCCGCGATGTTGGCGTTCTTCAGCAGGTCCAGGGCGACGAACTTGTCGTTGGGCGAGGCCTCGGGGTCGTCGATGATGCGGCGCAGCTGGGTGAGGTGGGCGGGGCGGAGGTAGTGCTGGATGTCGCGGATGGCCTCTTCGGCGAGCTTGCGCAGCGCCTCCGGCTCCACCTTGAGGAAGGTCCGTCCGTCGGCCTCGAAGGTGGAGACACCTTCGGAGGTCACCAGCCGGTAGGGGGTGGTGTCCTCTCCCATGGGGAGCAGATCGGCGTACTCGAACTCAGGCATCTCGCCCATTCCTCACTCGACAGGTGGCCGCCCGCCGACGTCGGCGAGCGCCCACCAGCGTAGGACCTGCCGCGGCGGGGGAGCTTGTGAGGTTGTCCTCAGTTGCTGTCGGCCGGGGCTCGGGCCGCGGGCTCCCACGCTTCCCGTTCCGGTGGTTCCCGTGGCGTTCGCGAGTATTTCGCGACAGGGGGTAGTCGCGATCTATCGCGTTTGGGTACGCTGCTGCCGTGGACCTTCAGAAGCACGCCCAACCGCAGGACAGCGCGCCGCGGGCCGCCGAGCTGCGTGTCTCGGACGCCGACCGCGACCGTGTCGCCGACTTTCTGCGCGATGCCCTCGCCGAAGGCAGGCTGACCCCCGAGGAGCACTCCGAGCGCGTCGAGGGCGTGCTGGCCGCCAAGACCGCCGGGGAGCTCGAGGTGTTCGTCCGGGACCTGCCGGGCGAACACCAGCGGCGCGCGGCCCCTGCCGCGGCGCCCGGCCGGCCCACCGCGGGCGCCATCCCGATGGACCCCGACGACAACGTGGTGGCGGTCTTCAGCGCCGCCACCCGCAAGGGCCGCTGGCGGGCGGGCCGCCGCATCCATGTGTACGCGGTCTTCGGCAATGTCGAGATAGACCTCAGTGAGGCGATCTTCGACCACCAGCAGGTCGTGATCAAGGCCTTCTCGGTCTTCGGCAACGTCGAGGTCCGCGTCCCGGAGAACGTGTCGCTGCGCGGCATGGGCGGGGGCGTCCTCGGCAACTTCGAGGTGGCCTCGCTGGACGCGGAGGACCCCGAGGCGCCGGTGGTCTACGTGGACGGCTGGGCGGTGCTGGGCAATGTCGAGGCGCGGCCCAAGCGGGGCAAGCTGGTGGCGGACATCCTCGACCGGGTGCAGCGCTCGGTGGACAAGAGTGCGCGGTGGCGCCAGGACCGTTGACGCCCGTGAAGCGGGGTGGACGGAGACGCTGAAGCGAAGGCGTCCCGTCGATGCGCCGGGGGGACGGTGCGGCGGCGGCAGGTGCCGAATTCCGGTGCCGGAAGCGGCGGTTCGGGACTCAGTGCATAGGCGTGCGCACAGCGGGTAGGCCTTGCTGCATCGTCTCTCGCTCGCGAAGCCGTCGTCAGGAGTAGACCCGTGCCGCAACCGCCGCATTCGTCCCTGCAGGTAGCTGCCGTTCCGGCCCAGCGGGTGCCGACGCGAGACAGGGACCAGGACGCGCCCTGGCACACCGAGGCGGTGTGCCGGCGCGACGAGGCAGGACTGTTCTTCGCCCCGTCGAAGGAGCCCACGGCCGCCAGGCTCTCCCGCGAGGAGGCCGCGAAGCGGGTCTGCGCACGCTGTCCGGTGATGGTGGAGTGCCGGGAACACGCCCTGCTCCAGCCCGAGCCCTACGGCGTCTGGGGCGGCCTGACCGCCGCCGAGCGCCGCGTGGTCCTGGCCCGACGCCGCCGCCGAGACCTGGAGCTCCAGAAGACGACCCGCACCGGCGGCCCCATAGCAGCAGCAGGCTGACCAGCCCCCGAAGCCCCCCGACACCGCGCACTCGGCCCACCCGGGGCCGCGGGGACCCGCGCGCCCTGCGCCGCACGAGGGCCGCGTTCCCGGCACCGGGTGACCCACCGGGGGCGTGGGGAGCCGCGCGACCTGTGCCGCACGAGGGGTGCGATTCCAGCACCGGGTGACCCGCCGGGGGCGTGGGGAGCTGTGCGACGCCCACTGCACGGGGCGCCCTTCCCGTACCGGTGGCCAAAAGGGGCGCGGGGAACTGCGCGCCCGGCCACAGCGGACCCGCACCATTCGGGACGAGACCGCCGGACGGTGCGAGGCGGGGGACCCACGGACCGCACACCCGTGGGCCACCCGCACAACCTCCGGCGAACCCCGCGGAGCTACTTCGCCCGGTCGAAATCCACCGCACTGTACGCACGCAGCTTGCTCAGCCGGTGCTCGGAGTCGATCCGCCGCACCGTCCCCGACTTGGACCGCATCACGATGGAGTCGGTCGTGGCGGTCTCGGACCGGTAGCGCACCCCGCGCAGCAGTTCGCCGTCGGTGATGCCGGTGGCCACGAAGAACACGTTGTCGCCGGTGACGAGGTCCGCGTCGGTCAGCACCCGGTCGAGGTCGTGCCCCGCGTCGAGCGCGCGCTGCCGCTCCGCGTCGTCCTGCGGCCACAGCTTGCCCTGAAGGGTGCCGCCGAGGCACCTCACGGCACAGGCCGAGATGATGCCCTCGGGGGTGCCGCCGATGCCGAGCAGCAGGTCGATACCGGTTCCCTCGCGCAGGGCGAGGATCGAGCCGGCCACGTCACCGTCGGAGATCAGCTTGATGCGCGCCCCGGTCTCCCGGATCTCCTTGATGATGCCGTCGTGCCGGGGCCGGTCGAGGATCACCACCGTGACGTCCTCGGGGGTGGCCCGCTTGGCCCTGGCGACCCGGCGGATGTTCACGGCCACGGGCGCGTCGATGTCGACGAAGTCGGCGGCCTCGGGCCCGGTGACCAGCTTGTCCATGTAGAACACGGCCGAGGGGTCGAACATCGAGCCGCGCTCGGCGGCGGCCAGTACGGCGATCGCGTTGGTCATGCCCTTGGCGGTCAGCGTGGTGCCGTCGATCGGGTCGACGGCGATGTCGCACTCGGGCCCGGTCCCGTCGCCCACGCGCTCCCCGTTGAAGAGCATCGGGGCCTCGTCCTTCTCCCCCTCGCCGATGACGACGACGCCGTTCATCGAGACGGTGGAGACGAGGGTGCGCATGGCGCGGACCGCGGCACCGTCGGCGCCGTTCTTGTCGCCGCGCCCGACCCAGCGCCCGGCGGCCATCGCGGCGGCCTCGGTGACCCGGACGAGTTCCATGGCGAGGTTGCGGTCGGGAGCTTCGGAGGGCACATCGAGTTCGGACGGCAATTGATGATTCTCGGTCATCGGAGCGCACCTTTCTGTACGACGACGGCCGGATGAGGGTGTTGAGCTCGACTCTAGCGTCGGGTGGACAGAATGAGCAGGGGGCCCCACGGATGAGCGGACCGGGCACCTGCGACGATAGGGGCGTGGCAGGAACGAACAGCACGCAGAAGTCGGCCCGGGACATGATCCTTTCCCTGGGGCTCATCTTGCTCGCCGCGGGAGTGATCTGGCTGTTCATCCCGCACGACGACAGTGAGCCCGACCTCAAGCGGGTCGACTACCGCGTCGACCTGCTCACCGCGCGCCGTGCCGCCGCCTACGCGGTGGCCGCGCCCGAGGGTCTGCCCGAGGCGTGGAAGCCCACCTCCGTCCGTTTCCAGGGCGAGGAGTTCGACGCCTGGCACCTCGGCTACCGAGCCCCCGACGGGGAGTACGTGGCGGTCGAGCAGTCGACTCGCAAGCCGGTGGTCTTCATCGAGGAGGAGACCCAGGGCGCGGAGAAGACCGGGAGGACGCAGCAGATCGCCGGCAGGACCTGGACCCGGTACGAGGGCGGTCAGTACGACGCGCTGGTGTTCGAGGACGAGGACTCGACCACGGTGGTGACGGGCACGGCGTCCTTCGCCCGGCTGACGGAGATGGCCGAGGCCCTGCGCACCGAATCCGACTGACCGGCATGCGGCAGGGCCCCCGACGGTGTGTCGGGGGCCCTGCCGCATGCGTGTGCTGTGCGGGCCGCGGCCCGGGCGGCGGTCAGACGGTGGTGACGACCTGGTCGTACTCCAGGCGCGGGTTGCGCGGGAACCAGGCGTCCTGGCCGGGGTGGCCGATGTTGACGACCATCAGCGGGGTGTGGTCGTCGTCGAGGAACTCCTTGCGGATGCCCTCGAAGTCGCAGCCGGTCATCGGGCCGGCGGCCAGACCCGCGGCGCGCACGCCGACGATGAAGTACGCGGCCTGGAGGGCGGCGTTCAGCGCGGCGTTCTTCTCCCGCACCGAGCGGTCGGCGGCGAACGCGTCCTTGGCCCCCGGGAAGTGCGGGAAGAGGTGCGGCAGCTCCTCGTGGAACTCGTTGTCCGCGGAGAGGATCGCGACCAGCGGGGCGGTGGCCGTCTTGGGCTTGTTGCCCTCGGACATGTGCTGGACGAGGCGCTCGCGGGCCTCGGGGGAGCGGACCAGGGTGACGCGCAGCGGCGACTGGTTCATGGAGGTCGGGCCGTACTTGACCAGGTCGTAGACGGCCTGCACCTGCTCGTCGGTCACCGGCTCGTCGGTGAACGTGTTGGCGGTGCGCGCCTCACGGAAGAGCAGGTCCTGGGCAGCGGCGTCAAGAACGAGAGACATGCGTGATCCTTCTGGGGAGGAGGGCGTCGGCTCCGCGCGGTCGGCGTGAAGTCCTTGACGGGAAGACGTTACGCCAAAGAAGTTCAAAGTTCAATCAAAGTGGGGGCCGGTCGAAGCGGGGTGTGGTGACCCGCCTCACCCTCCGCCTGCCGAGTGATGCGGGTCACGTCGATTCCCGATCACTTCCTCGCGCGCCCGCAGTCCTAACCAGCAGTACGCCACCACTCGGAGCAGAGGGGACCCGCCCGATATGACCACCACCGCCAAGGGACCGGCCAGTTACTTTCCGTCGATCGAGAAGAAGTACGGCCGTCCGATCGCGGAGTGGAAGGAACTGATCCGCTCCTCGCCGCTCGTCAAGCACATGGAGCTGGTCGCCTGGCTCAAGGCCGAGCACACCCTGGGCCACGGCCACGCGAACGCCCTCGTCGCCCACACCCTGGCCGAGGACAACGCCAAGTAGCCCCGCCCGCCCACCGGGACGGACCGGGCGGGCCGCGCGCGGCCTACAGGTCCCCGGACCCGTCCTCCGCGCGCCCCGCGCCGGCGGTCTCCTCCGCGAGCGCCGCGTCCAGCCGGGCCCGTGCCCCGGCCAGCCGGCTCCGGCACACCTTGGCGAGCTCCTCGCCCCGCTCCCAGAGCGCGAGCGACTCCTCCAGCGTCGTACCGCCCGTCTCCAGACGGCGTACGACCTCGATCAGCTCGTCCCGTGCCTGCTCGTATCCGAGCGCCTCGGCCGCGGCCTCCGCCTGCCCGGAGGTCCCCGCCACCTGCTCCGCCTGCCCGGAGGTCCCCGCCACCTGCTCCGCCTGCCCGGTCTGCTCCGTCTTGCTGGTCATCCGCCCACCCTACGCATCGACTCGGACACTGAACTCGCCCTCGGACACCCGTGCCCGCAACGCCTCACCGGCCTCCACCTCGCCCGGATCACGCACCGCGTGCCCGTCGGCCCGCTGCAGCACGGCGTACCCGCGCTTCAGCGTCGCGGCGGGGGACAGGGCCACCACGCGCGCGTGCGTGTGCGTCAGCTCGGAGTCGGTCCGGTCCAGCTGGTGCCGCAGACAGCGCCGGGCCCGGTCGAGCAGCGCGGTGACCTCCTCGGCCCGCCCGTCGATCATCCGGTGCGGGTCCTCCATCGAGGGCCGGGCCAGCGCATGGGCCAGCCCCCGCTCCTCCCGGTCGACGAACGCCTGGACACAGCGCCGCGCACGGTCGCGCAGCAGCCGCACCCGCTCGTACTCCTCGCCCACGTCCGGGACCACCCTCTTGGCGGCGTCCGTCGGAGTGGAGGCCCGTACGTCGGCGACATGGTCCAGGAGCGGGTTGTCCGGCTCGTGCCCGATCGCGGAGACGACCGGCGTACGGCAGGCCGCCACCGCCCGCACCAGCTGCTCGTCGGAGAACGGCAGCAGGTCCTCCACACTGCCCCCGCCCCGTGCCACGACGATCACGTCCACCTCGTCGGCCGCGTCCAGCTCCTTCACGGCCTGGACGACCTGCGGCACCGCGTGCACGCCCTGCACGGCGACATTGCGCACCTCGAAGCGGACGGCGGGCCAGCGGTGCCGGGCGTTCTCCAGCACGTCCCGCTCGGCGGCCGAGGCGCGTCCGCAGACCAGCCCGATCAGCCGCGGCAGGAACGGCAGCGTCTTCTTGCGCTCCGGCGCGAAAAGGCCCTCCCGCGCGAGGGACTTCTTCAGCTGCTCGAGCCGCGCGAGCAGTTCCCCGACCCCGACCGGTCTGATCTCGGCGGCCCGCAGCGACAGCTGCCCGCGCGGGGCGTACCACTCGGGCTTGCAGTGCACCACGACCCGCGCGCCCTCGCCGACGACGTCGGCGACGGCGTCGAACACCTGCCGGTAGCAGGTCACGCCGACGGAGATGTCGTACGAGGCGTCCCGCAGCGTCATGAACACCACGCCGGCACCCGGCCGCCGCGACAGCTGGGTGATCTGCCCCTCGACCCACACCGCGCCGAGCCGGTCGATCCACCCCCCGATGAGCCGCGACACCTCACCGACCGGGATGGGCGCTTCCGCAGACGTGTTGACAGCCATGCCGCGAGCGTAGTGCGAGCCACCGACATCGCAGGCCACCACCGGGCGGCGGCCTCCACGCCGTACACCGCCCGCCCATACCCGTACACCGCCCGCCCATGCGCCCGGTGCGCCCGTACGCCCTGCTCACCGCCCCCGTGCACCCGGAACCCGGGCCGGTCCGGTGCCTCCCGCCGGACGCGATCACCGGGCGGTCGGACGCGGCCCTTACGATGGGACGCATGACCGCTTCGCCTGGCCGCCGTGTCCTGCTCGCCGCCCCCCGGGGCTACTGCGCGGGCGTGGACCGCGCCGTGATCGCCGTCGAGAAGGCCCTGGAGCAGTACGGGGCCCCCGTCTACGTCCGGCACGAGATCGTGCACAACAAGTACGTCGTGCAGACCCTGGAGAAGAAGGGCGCCGTCTTCGTCGAACGGACGGAGGAGGTGCCGCCGGGCAACATCGTCATGTTCTCCGCGCACGGCGTGGCCCCCGTCGTCCACGAGGAGGCCGAGCGCGGCCGGCTCGCCACCATCGACGCGACCTGCCCGCTGGTCACCAAGGTGCACAAGGAAGCGGTCCGGTTCGCGGGCGAGGACTACGACATCCTCCTGATCGGGCACGAGGGCCACGAGGAGGTCATCGGCACCTCCGGCGAGGCCCCCGACCACATCCAGCTCGTCGACGGCCCCGGGGACGTCGCCAAGGTCGAGGTCCGTGACCCGTCGAAGGTGGTCTGGCTCTCCCAGACCACCCTCTCGGTGGACGAGACCATGGAGACCGTCGACGCCCTCAAGGACAAGTTCCCGCAGCTGATCTCCCCGCCCAGCGACGACATCTGCTACGCCACGCAGAACCGCCAGCTCGCGGTCAAGCAGATGGGCGCCGAGGCGGACCTGGTGATCGTGGTCGGCTCGCGGAACTCCTCGAACTCCAAGCGTCTCGTCGAGGTCGCCAAGATCGCGGGCGCCCGCGACGCCCACCTGGTCGACTTCGCCGACGAGATCGACGAGTCCTGGCTGGAGGGTGTCTCCACGGTCGGCGTCACCTCGGGCGCCTCGGTACCGGAGGTACTGGTCGAGCAGGTCCTGGAATGGCTCGCGCAGCGCGGCTTCGAGGACGTCGAGATCGTCAAGGCCGCGGAGGAGTCCATCATCTTCTCGCTGCCCAAGGAGCTGCGCCGCGACCTGCGCGAGGAGGCGGCGACGCTGGTGGCGGAGCGCGGCGGCACGGGGTCGGCCGGGGCCTCGGCGTAGCGCGGTGGGTGCGGCGCGGCCGGTGCGGCGCGCCGACGTGTGAGGGCGTCCGGGGATGTGACGGCACGAGGTCATCACGTCCCCATTCCTCACCTCGTGTCCGATCGGTGACGGGGTTCGATTCGGTGACCGTTCACCGTCCGGCTTAACGTGGTTCCATGCAGATCTTCGGTGTGGACATCGGCGGGTCCGGGATCAAGGGTGCCCCGGTCGACCTGGACAAGGGGGACCTGGCGCAGGAGCGCTGCAAGGTCCTCACCCCGCAACCGTCCACGCCGGAGGCGGTGGCCGACGGGGTCAAGCAGGTCATCGACCACTTCGGCTGGACCGGCCCGGTCGGGGCCACCTTCCCGGGCGTGGTCACCGACGGCACCACGATCCGTTCGGCGGCCAACGTCGACAAGGGCTGGATCGACACCGACGCTCGTGTCCTGCTCGGCGACCGCCTCGGCGGCCTGCCCGTGACCGTCGTCAACGACGCGGACGCGGCGGGCATCGCCGAGATGCATTTCGGCGCCGGCAGGGGCCGCCGGGGCACGGTCATCATGCTGACGTTCGGCACGGGCGTCGGCAGCGCCGTGTTCGTGGACGGCGTCCTGGTCCCCAACACGGAGCTCGGCCACCTGGAGCTGCACGGCCACGAGGCGGAGAAGCAGGCGTCCAGCAAGGCCAGGGAGGACCACGAGCTGACGTGGGAGCAGTGGGCGCACCGGGTGCAGAAGTACCTGGCTCACCTGGAGATGCTGTTCTCGCCGGAGCTGTTCGTGATCGGTGGCGGTGTCAGCCGCAAGTCCGAGAAGTTCCTGCCCCACATCCAGGGCATCAAGGCCGGCATCGTCCCGGCGCAGTTGCAGAACAACGCGGGCATCGTGGGAGCGGCGATGCGGGCGGCCACGGGTATGTAGGGCACCGGGCGCATCCGGGCATCCGGGCATCCGGGCATCCGGATGCGCGGATGCCCGGATGTCAGGCCTGGGCCCGGCTCCGGGCGGCGGCGGTCCGCCGGTTGATCGTGCGGACCGTGCGCATCCGCCGGCCGAGCACGATCACGCCGGCGACCAGGGTCCCCCCGTACAACCAGCCGGCCTGGGTGGCCAGGCCGGTCACCATGCCCATGAGCCGGCCGCCGATTCCTCCGTCGCCCTCGTCGGCGACCGGGATCAGACCCAGGGCGAAGGCGATCGGGACGACGACGGGCGCGGTGAGCAGGTCCCCCTCGCGCACCCACAGCGCGGTCAGCACGCACGCCGGCAGGAACAGCACGCCGTACACGGTCTGGGACGCCCCGAACAGCAGCGCGACGAGGGACCCGAGCGTCAGCATCACGAGCCCGCAGAAGAGGCCGCCGCCGAGGCCGGTGAGCCGGGGGTTCGGCAGCCGCTGGGCCGCGGTGGAGGGAGCGGGCCGGCGGACCGGCGCGGGCTCGCGCCGTGCCGGGCGGACGGGCCGGGCGGACCGCGCGACACCACCCCCGGGGGCCCGCCCCGCCTGCGGAGGCAGCGGCGGCTTGGACGGCCGGGCCGGCCGGGCCGGCCGGTCGGGGCGCGGTCCGTACTGAGCAGGTCGCGTGCTGTGTTGCTCCACTGGACCAACCTAGGTCTGTTTATGTGCCGAATAGGCCGTCAGACACGCCGGGAAGCGGGGACTGTCCAAGCGTTCGATTTGTAGGCGGGGTGGAGGCGGGGACGCCGTAGACTGGTGGATCGGCCCGCGCGCCCAGTCGGCCGGCCCTCGTCCCCCATCCTCACGTACGGGAAGTCGCAACGTGTCGCTCACGATCGGAATCGTCGGTCTGCCGAATGTCGGCAAGTCGACCCTGTTCAACGCCCTGACCAAGAACGACGTGCTGGCGGCCAACTACCCGTTCGCCACCATCGAGCCGAACGTCGGCGTCGTCGGCGTCCCCGACGCCCGGCTGACGAAGCTCGCGGAGATCTTCGGCTCCCAGCGGATCCTCCCGGCCACGGTCGACTTCGTCGACATCGCGGGCATCGTGCGCGGCGCCAGCGAGGGTGAGGGCCTCGGCAACAAGTTCCTGGCGAACATCCGCGAGTCCGACGCGATCTGCCAGGTCATCCGGGCCTTCCAGGACGAGAACGTCGTCCATGTCGACGGCAAGGTCTCGCCGAAGGACGACATCGAGACGATCAACACCGAGCTGATCCTCGCCGACCTGCAGACCATCGAGAAGGTCCTGCCGCGCCTGCAGAAGGAGTCGCGGATCAAGAAGGACATCGCACCCAAGGTCAAGGCGGTCGAGGAGGCCAAGGAGATCCTGGAGAAGGGCGACACGCTCTTCACGCACGGCATCGTCCAGGGCGGCGAGCGCAACGAACTCCTGCACGACCTGCACCTGCTCACCACCAAGCCCTTCCTCTATGTCTTCAACGTCGACGAGGACGAGCTGACCGACGAGGACTTCAAGAACGAGCAGCGTGCCCTGGTCGCCCCCGCCGAGGCGATCTTCCTCAACGCCAAGCTGGAGGCGGACCTCGCCGAGCTGGACGAGGAGGACGCCATGGAGCTGCTGGAGTCGGTCGGCGCCGAGGAGCCCGGCCTCGCCACCCTCGCCCGCGTCGGCTTCAACACCCTCGGCCTGCAGACCTACCTGACCGCGGGCCCGAAGGAGTCCCGCGCCTGGACCATCAAGCGCGGCGCCACCGCCCCCGAGGCCGCCGGAGTCATCCACACCGACTTCCAGAAGGGCTTCATCAAGGCCGAGGTCATCTCCTTCGACGACCTCGTCGAAACCGGCTCGGTCACCGAGGCCCGGGCCAAGGGCAGGGCCCGCATGGAAGGCAAGGACTACGTCATGCGCGACGGCGACGTGGTGGAGTTCCGCTTCAACGTCTGACGTCTCATCGAATACGGTGCCCGGCCCGCTTGTTGGTGGGTCGGGCGTAGACGTCTGTCCGCGGGAGGTCCTCGTCTGCGAAGTGTTGTGGCTGAGGGTCGACCTGGTTGGAGTGGTTGTGGCCGACGCTTCAGACCTTGACGACCTCTACGGAGGGGCCGCACAGAAGCGTCAGGTCCTCGGGGTCGGAAGTAAGGATCGTGGCCGGCTGGGGCGCGTTGCGGGCGATGACGGCGAAGGCTGCGTCGATGGCGTACTTGTGGCCGTGGAGATGATGGGCGCGAAGGAGGGCGGCGGCTTCGTCGGTGACCTCTCTGGTGACATCGTGAACGTCGACGCGGGAGAGGACCCACTTGATGCGGGCCGGGTGGATCCGCTCGTAATCGGCCTCCAGAGTGGTCATGGCGCTGGTGATCACGCGGATGCCCTCCTCCGAGGCCGCCTGGACCAGAGCCACGACGGTGCGGTCCTTGCGGTAGAGCTTGGAGAGTCCTTCGCTGTCGAGCAGCAGGGTGCCGGGCATCAGGCGGCGGCACCGCCTACCTGTCGGTGGTCATGGCGCAGCAGCGCGCGCGCGGCCTCGACCTCCTCGCGGGTGAGTTCGTCATTGTCGGTCTCGAAGTCGGCGACGATCTCCCGAAGCTTGTCCATGGCGACCCGTTGTTCGAGGGCTTCGGCGACGTAGGCGGAGAAGCCACCGGGGCCGACATGGGCGCGTACGGCCTCGGCAAGGTCCTCGGGCAGGCTGATGGAGTACTTTCTGCTACTGCTCATGGTGCCGATCCTACCGGCGGTCGTAACTCTGTGGGTGTGAACAGTCATGGCGGCGCCGGAGGCGGCTCGGCGCGTCCGGCGCCGCCATGCGGGAGGCTGCCCGGTCCGCAGACGGTCACGCCGGGGCTCGACGCGATTCGCGCCGTGAGACGGAGCGAGGCCGTGTCCGCTGAACGGAATATCCGCACCCATTTCGCCCTTATCCGCCCCAGGGTGACTGCGGAGCTTGGCGTGCCACAGCCGAGTACCTGAAGAGGGCTCCGAGAGAGATTTTTCCCGAGCCCACCGTGGACTATCGGATCTCGGGAATCCACGACCTCCCCGTCCTCGATTCTGAGATCGAGCTGGCGCCTGGCGTATGGATCGACGGGACGGCGTCGATGCCTGTGCCCGCCCATGCCTGCATCACTCTGACCGACGTGACCGACGTGACCGACGGCGAAGCCGCTGTCCTCGTGCGATGGCTCCGGGACTCCTTCGTGCCCGCACCCCACCGCGTCTGGTTCGCGAACAGCCTTGTTGTGGCGAACGGCGAGCGGGACCCCTGGCCACTTCCGGCCGGGGGTGGCGACGAAGGGATCGCGACAGAGCTGCGCAGGCACCTCGGCTCCGTCGAGACCCTCGTGGGCCAGTCCGCAGCCAGTCCGCAGGGCGCCCGCAAACAGTCATCGGGAGCCAACGCACGCCAACGGATAAATGGCTGGTCAGAGCCCTGGATGTGGCTCCGCCGCAGGTCAGGATCGGGTCGCAGGCATTCCGCTTCAACGTCTGATCGCATAACCACAGGCGGCCTGACCTGCGAGAAAGCGGGTCGGGCCGTTGTGCTGTCCGCAACAGTCCGCAGAACCGGGAGCAGCTACGTGTCGTGGACCGGTGTCCGGCGTGTCCGGCGTGTACGACCCACACCGTCAGTTCCCCGTCGTCGATCGTGTAGAGGGCACGGTGGTCGCCGATCCGTAGGCGGCGGCGTTCGGGCCGGGATACGAGTGCGGTGGTGTCGAAGCCGAAGGGGTCGCTCTCCAACTCTGTCATTTTGGCCAGGATCCGAGGCGCGATGTCACGCGGGATCTTGCGCAGCTCGGCCTGGCCTCGGGCCGGAACACCATGCGGTAGTCACTCACTGCGTGCCGGCGTCTCCCTCATCACGTCCTCGATGGGGACGCCGGCGGCCGGGCTCGCCATGCGCTCGTCGATGATGCGGTTGATCTCGCGCTCTTCCCACTCCTGGTACTTGCGCAGCACCTCGATCGAGACCACGGCGGCGACCTGCTTGCCGCGACGGGTGATGACAGTGGGCACGTCGTCGCGGTCGGCCCGTTCGACGACTTCGGCCAAGTGGGCGCGTACGTCGCGGATGGACTCCATGGAGGAGACCGAGCGGGGGCGGGGCGATCTGACCCTGGCGCGCATCCGGGAGAACTGGACCAGCTGGCGCGGCCGAGCCGTCGAGCCCCTTGTCCGCGAGGCCCTGGCGCGGATACTGCCCGATGACAGGCTGCCCGCGGCCCCCGCAGTGGGCGGCTACTGGACCCGCACCAACGACGTCGAGATCGGCATTGTCGGGGCGGACCGCGCCCCCATCGCCAAGGAACCGCTCTTCGTCGGCTCCGTCAAGTGGCTGGAGCAGTCGCTCTTCGACCGGCACGGCCTGGCAGCTCTCCATCGACACCGGGCCGCCCTCACTGGCGAACCTGTTCCAGTCGTGGCGGTCTCGCGCGGCGGAGTCGGCTGTCCGGGGCTCGATGCCGCCTGCGGCCCTGGCGATTTGCTGACCGCCTGGCCGCTGTGAGTGGCGATGACCGGCGAGGCAAGGGAGTTGGGGAGTGCGATCAGGCCGGAGTGGATCTCCGGCATCGACTTCGTTGTGTCCGGCTGGGCGGACTTCGGCAGAGCGTTCGTGGCATTCCGGGTTTCGTGGACGCCGGTCGGCCCATGTTTCGCGACCAACTGTGCGTACTTCGCGGTGTGCGTTGGTCTGCAGCGGCAGCTACGCAGGTGGACGCCCTGGAGACGGAGCGGAATCACCTTCGTTTCTGCCGCGTGCGCGGTACGTACCGGTGCGGAACTCCGTCGGGGTTTTGAGGTCCCAAGGTAAATGACCTTGGAAACCCAAGATCCTCGACGGAGTCGCTCAGTAGGTCAGCAGCTCGGTGAGTGTCCGGTACGTGTGAAGTTCCTCCTTCGTGAACCACAGCTGTACTTCGTACTCGGCTTCCTGCCGGTTCGCGGACGCGTGCACGATGTTGGCCATGCCCTTGCCGGTGGCATTGCTCGCCTTGCTGCTGAAATGGGAGAAGTCGCCACGTATGGTGCCCGGCGCGGCCTCGTTGGGGCAGGAGGCGCCGATCAGTTTTCGGGCAGTGGCCACGGCGTCATAACCCTCCAGCACGAAGGCCACTATCGGGCTCTGCTTCATGAAGGCAGCAGACCGCGCATAAACGGTTGAACCAAGTCGTTCCTCCAAGTCGAAGTAATGCTTCCGGATAAACGCGTCATCCATGGTCTGCATCTTCATCCCCACGATCTTGAGGGAGGCCTCCTCGAAGCGCGTTAGCACGCGGCCGGCCAGGCCGCGCAGCAGCGCGTCCGGTTTGATCAGTACGAGGGTGCGCTCCACCGGAGCGGCAGTCTCCTCGGTCGGAATGTGGGTCACGCTGGGCTCCTGGTTCAGCTGGGATCTTGGCTTAAAGGACCCGGGCAAGTCCCCGTAGGGTCACGTAGGTTGATTAGATCGGTGATGATTTCCCGTACATCAGCGGGGTGACCTGGCAGGGGGGCACTGTGAGGACCGACGGGACGGCAGTCGTTCTGGAATACGATGGCGTATCAGGGTGTACGGGGCAGGCGGAGGACGGCGAGGGGGAGGGGCGCGCGGGGGCAAGTGTCCTGTGGCTTGCGCACGACGAGGTGTCCTTCCATGGGCTTCCCGTCCTCTTGGACCGACTCTCCCTCGCACGCAGCTACCGGCTCTGCCGGACCGTGGAAGCGTTCCACAGGCTGCTCCAGGAGGAGCAGTTCGACATATGCGTGGTGTCGTCGCAGTCGTACACGGCCTCCGTGGCTTCGTGTGTGGGGCAGGCCGGTGCACAGCTGGTCATCACCAGCCCGCATGCCCGGCGGCCGTCGTTCGGACAGCCGGCTGACGGGATGAGGGGACCGGATGCCTGGCTCCAGGAACAGCGCATCGACTCCCACGTGCTCCAGCGGGTCTTCGATCAGCTGACCGCTGCGCGCCTGCATCCGGCTACCGGAGAGCCGTCGCCGCACTTCCCCGGGACGGGGGTGGAACGGGGCCTCGACAGGGTGACCCAGCGGGAGCGTGCGGTGCTGTCGCTGCTGGCGCAAGGGCAGAGCAACCAGCAGATAGCGCGGGCGCTCGGCATCTCCATCCACGGAGTCAAGCGGCACGTCTCGAACCTGCTGATCAAGCTCGACAGCACGAACCGCACTGAGGTTGCCCTGAAGGTCACCCAGCTCGGCCTGCTTCCCACCTATCGGGCCTGACACCATCTCAGGGTCTCTCCGGTGAGTGGTCCTTCCCGGTCGCCGCGCGGAGGATGACTGTGTAGTCCTCCTCCGAGTACCCCGCGGCTTGAGCCTCGGCGATCCAGGAACGCGTGGCGGCGCCCAGGCGCAGTTCGACACCGTGATCCGCAGCTGCTCCACGGATGAGGTCGGCGTCCTTGGCGGCAAGCCTCAGCGAGAACCGGGTGGGGAATGCGTCCGTTTCCAGCGAAGTGCGCCGGCGCTCGGCCTGGGCCGCGAGCGGGGTGGACGCGAGCACGTCCAGTGCCGTACGCCGGTCCAGGCCGAGACCCTCGGCGAGTGCGACGGATTCCCCGAGCAGGGCCACGATGCCGAAGAGCGCCGAGTTGGCGACGAGCTTCGCCGCGGAGGCCGCCCCCAGCTCCCCGACGTGCGAGACCTGTCCGATGTCCCGCAACAGGGGGGTCCACTGTCGAACCAGTTCGTCGGATCCGCCGACGTACACCGTTCCCTTGCCGGCCGCGAGCTTTCCGGGGCCCGCCATGACGGGGGCGTCCAGCACCCCGGAGCCCTCCGGCAGGGTGTCGGCGACCCAGGCCAAGGTGTGGGGTGCCACTGTGGACATCTGGATCAGTGTCACGGGCGAGTCCTCGGCTCCGGCCGCGACACCGTCCGGTCCCGAGACCACATCCTTCACGGCAGTCTCGTCGGTGACCATCAGAACCACGGCCTCGGCGCGGCGAGCCGCCTCGGCCGGGGTCCGGACCGCGACGGCCTTCCCGGCCGGTAGACGCTCCCGGGCCGAGGGGGTGCGGTTCCATACCAGCACCTCGTGCCCGGCGAGCAGCAGCCGCGCGACCACGGCCCGGCCCATGTTGCCGAGGCCCAGCACCGCCACGCAGCTCACTCCGGCGCTCCTTCCGAGCTGAGTACCTTGTTCGAGTACCTACTGTCCTGCGTCACTTCGCGCCCGAACCAGTCCGGTGGGGTGAAGGCCAGAGCGGTGTCGATGTCGTCGAACTCCACCTCCACGGTGGCCAGTCCTTCAAGGTGCCCGTCGAAGACATCGACATGGGCGAGCCAGTTCCCCGGGAGCTTCACTTCACGGCGGGTCTTGACGATGCGACTTCCTTCTGTCGCAGGCCAGATCGCGTCGAATTGCGGAGCGCTGATCAGGATCTCGAACTCGGACCGCTGAAGTCCGGTGCCCTTCTTCACGGTGAGGGTGTGCTCGCCGCCGATCTGGCGGACCCGCGCTTCCTCGTCGGTGCCACGTGCCAGGTATCCCTGACGTACAGTCACAGCCGGAATCCGCAGAACTGCACTGAGATCTTCCACGACGAATTTTCGCTCGATCTCGGTTGCCACGTTGCGCGCCCCCTGCGTCGTCAGTGCGTTCGAACCGCCGGCGTCCTGCCTGATCGCCGTTCACGTGCGGACACGGCCGCGACTGGGTGAACGGGTGACCATCGGTGTTTTTCCCTCGTCAACCCTCCCTTGGCTTGGCGCGTCGAGACAGGTGCACATGGGTGCGGATCGATGGAGGTGCTCGATCGGCTACCTCGAAAGGGGCGCACTTTAGGGTACTTGCTCTGCTTGTGAGGGCTCGATTAAAAAAGGACGACGACAGCGTCCGAACTCGGGTGAGATCTGCTGGTAGAGATTCCAAGCGAGCCGAAAAGACCAAGAAATGGGGACTTATGACTGCTGTTGCTACGCCGAGTGACAGCCTGACGGGCCTTGGACCAAAGGACCTGATAACCCTGCTCAACGGCCTTCCGCATGACGTGAACGAACGCCAGAGTGACTACAACCTGAACCTGGTGAGGCGTCTCGGAGAAGGTCGTTGCATTTCCGGCCTCCTCGGCCGTTTCCTTGAGGACGAAGACCTCCTGGACGAAATCGCCGGGCGTTCGTACCGTCATGTCAACCACTTTGACAAGATTGTCCTGGTCGATACGGGAGCCCAGCTCGGTTACCGGCTGACACTGCACGCGTGGTGCCCGCCGTACTCCGAGAAGGAACTCAACGACGAGTTGATCCACGACCACCGGTTCAGCTTCTGGTCCACCATCCTCACCGGACGCCTGGTGTCGCAGAACTTCTCCCGGTCCGAGGATGCCGACGCACCCTCCGGCAACCCGCGTGTCGGCTTCCAGCAGTACCGGTACAGCCCGGAGAAGCAGGGCGTCTCCACCACCTCGAACTTCTACGAGTTCGTCGGTGAGACCGAGCTGGAGGTGACGGGCGACAGTGTCGAGGAGCAGGGCAACGCCTACCACCTCAAGTACCACCGCATCCACCGCGTCGTACTCCCGTTGGAGTCGATGACCTGCACCCTGGTGCTGCGCGGACCGCGGGAGCGCAACTTCTCCAATGTCTACAACACCGCCTATCCCAGCACCGACACCACGTCCGGCAACGTGATGTTCAGCAGGGAGGAACTCACCGGGAAGCTGAGCAGCATCCTGGCGAACATCAACGGTGCCTGACAGCGGATCGAACCGTCGGCCGTCGGTCCGGGTGCGGGCCTCCGAGACGCTGAGCGAAGGCTGGTACACGCTGCGCCAATACAGCCTCGACGTCACCCGGACCGACGGCGCGACGCAGCGACTGTCCCGGATCGACCTTCGCCGCGGCGACCGGGCAGCCGTCCTCCTGTGCTCGCCGGTCGCCGGCACCGTGGTCCTCACCAGTCAGTTTCGCCTTCCGGCTTTCCTGCACGGAGACCCGCACGGCCAACTGATCGAAGCCCCTGGAGGGCTGCTTGACGAGGCCGGCGCCGAGGAAGCGGTTCGTCGCGAGGTCGAGGAGGAGACCGGATTCCAGGTCGCCGAGTTGCGCAAGGCGTTCACGACCTACCTGTCCCCGCAGCTGAGCACCGAGCGGACCCACCTCTTCACCGGTGAGTACGACCCCGAGGTCCGCTCGGGTCCGGGTGGCGGCGTACCTGACGAAGGCGAGGACATCCAGGTCCTCGAATTTCCCCTGCGCGAGGCACTGGAGAGGGTCCTGCGCGAGGAGGCCGCCGATGCCAAGACCTTGCTCCTCCTCCTGCACGCCCAGAGCCAAGGGCTCTGCGCTCAGTGACCCCAGGGGAAGAAGCCGGCCGAACGATCCACGGCCCCCTGTAGAACATCACCACGAAAGGCGCTGTTAATGGAAGACTCATCGTCGGCGGACCGTGCCGCGACTCTCGCCCTGAGCGACGCGGAACTGCTCGCCGTCCGCGACGCGGGCACGCCGGACATCGAAGGGCGCAGCAAGCGCATCTGGCTGCTCCCCGGAGCCCTGTGCGTGGTGGAGATGATCCCCAGCCTGCGCAGTTACACCTACAGCCGTGACGAACTCGTCGAGGACACCGGCCCGCTGCGTCTCGACTTCTACGAGCGCGCCGCCGCGCGGCTGGCCAAGGACGGGATCCGGACCGGCTTCATCCGCAGGCTGGCCCCGACGGTCTACCTGTCCGAGTTCCACGAGGCACCGCCCTTCGAAGTGATCGTCAAGAACCGGGCGATCGGCTCCACGCTGGTGAAGTACCCCGGGCTCTTCGCGGCGAACTCCGAACTTCCCAAGCCCGTCGTGAAGTTCGACTACCGGGTCGATCCCGAGGACCAGCCGATCGGCGAGGACTACCTGCGCGCCCTGGGCCTCCCCGTCGAGGAGTTCCAGCGGATCGCCCTCGCAGTCAACGACACACTGGTCACCTGGCTTGCCCCCCTGGCCGTCTGGGACTTCTGCCTCATCCTCGGGCTCGACCCGCAGGGGGAGCCGGTCCTGATCTCCGAGGTGTCGCCCGACTGCATGCGGCTGCGCCACCCCGACGGCTCCTCCTTGGACAAGGACCTCTTCCGCCATGGCGCCTCCCCGGAGGAACTGGTCACCGCATGGCAGAGACTGCTCGATGAGATCGACTGACCCCACCGGTGCACCGGTCGTCCTGGTCAGCGGGGCGAACAGGGGAACAGGGCTGGCCATCGCCCGGGAACTGCACCACCGCGGCTACCAGGTAGCCGGGCTCAACCGCACTCTCCTCGGTGAGAACTGGCTGTACGAGTTCCCGTGCGACCTCGCCGACCCGGCCGCCGTGGACGCCGCAGTCAGCCAGGTGCTCACCCGCTTCGGACGGCTCGATGTCTGCGTCACCAACGCGGTGGACCGCACGTTCGCGCCCCTCGCCGAGATGGATCCGGCGGACTGGGACCGGGCCGTGGCGGTCAACCTCACCTCGGTCTTCCGCATCGTGCGGGCCTCGCTCGCGGCGATCCGCGCCGCACGGGGAAGCTACGTGATCATCGGGAGCCATGCCGGAACCCGCTTCTTCGAGGGCGGAGCCTCCTACAGCGCCACCAAGGGGGCCCTCAAGGCGCTGGTGGAGACGCTGCTCCTGGAGGAACGGGCCCACGGGGTGCGAGCCACTCTGGTCAGCCCCGGTGCGATTGCCAACGAGGACGGCGACGAAACGCCCTACAAGATGGCCACCGAGTCCGTCGCCCGCTGTGTCGGCGCCCTCGTGCAGGACCAGCCGTCCGACCTGGTCATCGGCGACATCGAGATTCGCCCCGCACTGCTGCCGGATCCCGAGATCTCCGGCATAGCCCGTCTCCAGCACGTGTGAGATCCGCGATGGCGAACCACGCGCCCGGGAAACTGGGTACAGGACGAAGGACACCACAGTGATTCAAGGTCCGGCCTCCCAAACAGCCCTCTACCTGGGACGACCCGCCACCCCTGGGAAGCCCTCGCAGATGGCCCGGGCCACCCCCGTCGGTACCCGCTCCCGCGCGAATCCCGGTATGGGTACGCGCCAGCCGCAACTTCCCGCCCTGCGCAAGGTCGTCGAGGCCTTCCCGGCCGACGGGACGTGCCTGGTCGTCACAGGCGAAGTGGGCCCCGGCACGGTGGCCTACCTCCGGGTGCTTGCCGACGTCCTCGACGTCAGCGCCGTGATCACTACCCCTGGCCACGGCCAGTCGACGGTTTCCACCGCGCACATGGGGGACGTTCTGGTGCTCACGCCCGACCACCCCCAGGACCTCGTGCGCACTGCCGCCGAATACACGGGCAGGCTGACGCGCCGGGCCGCGGCGCCCGTCGTGATCCAGGGGCCGGGCCACCTTCTCTCCGAGGAGGGTGCCGGACTGCTTGCCGAGCAGGGGGCACGCGGCGCGGTGTGGAGCGCGCAGTGCGGCATCAGCCGGCAGGCCAAGGAGCCGGTCCAGCTGCGCCTGCCGGTCTTCACCACCGCCGGCAGCGCGCTGGACTCCCTGGTCAACGCCCCTGCGGGGTATGCCATCGCGCAGACCCTGGAGACCAGGCTGCGCCGGGACCTGGCCCGCTCGCTGTCCGACTGCACGGCGGTGATCCTGGGGTTCGGGGAGCGGCACACGGCCGTGGCCGCCGCCCTGCGTGCGCTCGGCGCCGAAGTGAGCGTGCGCGATCCAGACCCCATTTCCAACTGCGCCGCCGTCCTGGCCGGCTACCGGGTCACGGACCGCGTCGAACTGCTCAGCAGTGCGGACGTGGTGATCGACCTGTGCGGGGACCTGCCGGCGGACCCGGCGGCCCTGCGCCTGCTCAAGCCCGAGACGGTGGTGCTCACTGAGGGCTTCCACCCGTCGGACCGGCACCCGGACGGTAGCTTCGGACTGCTCACCTGCGTGGAGCGGTACGAGGGCACGGTCGTCTGTCGGTTCGAAGACAAAACGCTGTACCTGATGACCGGACTCGCCCCGAGCCACGTCGACGAGCGGATCGTGGGCCGGCTGCACGACCTCCTCTGCTGCGAGCTGTACCTGTGCATCCGGGAACTGGCGCGCCGGCCGCACCCGTCGGGTGTCCGCCAGCTCTCCCCCGAACAGTGCGAGGAGATCGCCTGGATCTGGTGCGAGACGTACGGGCGGCCAGCATGACCAAGTCAGGCCATACCCGCGCGCCCAAGGTCGACTGGGACGCGGCGCGATGCCACCTGCTGGTCGACTACGGAGCCACCGCACACCCCCCACGCCACGAAGAGGTCGCCGTGCCCGCCATCGTGGTGCTGGACAGGCACGGCAGCGCCATCGACGTGGACATCATGGCGCTGCCCGACCGGGTGGCCGGCGCCCTGGCCACGTACGCCGTGTCGGTCAGGAAGCCGCCAAGGAACGGCATCGCCTTCGACGTTGACGCTGCGTGGCTGTGGCTCCATCTCGTGGAGGGCATCCCCGCACGACAATTCGGCGGGACGGCACACGTCCGTATCGCCTTCGACGGCACCGAAATCGCCGAGGTCGAACTCACCCTGCACTCCATCACCGCGTCTACTCCCGGAGACAGTCGTTGACCATGCTGACCGCCTACCGGGACTGCCTCAGTCCTCAGCACGCCAAGTACCTGCTCACCTCCAACCTCCTGGGCCGTCTTCCCAACGGCATGGCCCCCTTGGGCGTCGCGTTGTTCCTGCGCTCCCAGGGGCTGGGATTCGGCACGGTGGGAACCGTCACCGCGCTCTACGGCTTGTCCATGGCTGTGGGCGGCCCGCTGCTGGGACGGGGAGTGGACCGCTTCGGGCAGGTCGTCGTCCTGTCCGTCAGCGCGCTGGTCTCAGGTATGGGCTTCATGGCGCTGGTGCGGTTCGGTGACAGAAGTGTGAGCACGGCCGCGGCGGCCGTCGTCGTCGCCGGGCTTTTCTCACCCCCTCTGGAGCCCTGCCTGCGAACGCTGTGGCCCAGTGTCCTCAAGGACCAGCGGGCCATCGGCGCCGCCTACGCGCTCGACGCCTCGCTCCAGGAGGTCGTCTTCGTCACCGGGCCACTCCTGGTGGTCCTGCTGACCTCGATCGCCGACCCGTCCGTCGCGCTCGTCGTCACCAGCGTCGCGATGATGGCCGGCACTCTGGCCTACATCGTCCCCGAGCCCGTGCGGCGCTGGCGGGCCGAGCCTCGTACACCGGACTGGGCCGGCCCCTTGCGCTCCATCCGGCTGCGGCAACTGCTCGTGAGCATGGCCTTCGTCGGCGTGAGCCTCGGCGCGCTCAACATCACGACCGTCGCCTACCAGGAGCACGTCGGCAGCGAAGGCCTGTCCGGCATCCTGCTGGGAGTCAACGCGGCCGGCGCCCTCGTCGGTGGTCTCTACTACGGAGCCCGCAACTGGCGTGCCGACACCTCGCGGCAGTTGACCTTCCTGCTGCTCGGCATGTTCCTGTGCTATCTGCCACTGGTTCTGGTCCCGCATCCGATTATCGTCGGCGTGCTCGTCTTCTGCGCCGGCCTCTTCCTGGCGCCGGTGCTGACCTGCGGGTTCTCCATCATCGGCGAGGTCGCACCCCCGGGTACCGCCACCGAGGCGTTCGCCTGGATGGTGACCGCCGTCCTCACGGGCAACGCCTTGGGCACCTCGACCGCAGGCGCCGCCGAGCAGCACATCGGAATCTGGGCCTCCTTCCTCGTCCTCGGCGTGGCCGGAGCGGTCGCGTACGCCACGGCCGCGCTGTTCCGGAGTGGCGCGAGCCGCCCAGGTGACCGAGCGCCCCTCAGCAGGGGGGCGGCATCACTGTGAAACCCCTGATGATCGTGTCCGATCTCGACGGCACACTGCTCGACTCCGGGGGCGGGATCTCCGAGCGCACCCGGGCCGCGGTGCGGGCGGTGCAAAAGGCCGGCCACACCTTCGTGATGGCCAGCGCACGGCCCGTACGTGACGTGCGGCCCATCGCAGAGGCCCTCGGCCACGCGGCCATCGCGGTCTGCAGCAACGGGGCCATTTCCTACGACTACGCCCGCGAAGCCGTCGTCAACCACCATCCCATGCCACGAGGCGTCGCCGCCGAGGTGATCGCGGTGCTCCGGCATCGATTCCCCGGTGTACGGCTCGGCTGCGAGCGATGGCCGGACCTGCTCCTGGAACACGGATTCGACCTCGATCCCGCACTCAGCGGCCAGGCCCACCGGGTCCGGTCGCTGGAGGAGGAACTCGACGAGCGCGGCCTGGGCAAGCTCATCGTCCAGACCGGGGGATCGGCCCACGACTACTACCGGGCCGTGGCCGACGCCCTGCCCGGCCGGTGCACGGTGACGGTGTCCACCTCAGCGTTCTGCGAGATCACCCGCAGCGGCGTTACCAAGGCGATGGCCCTGAACCTGCTGGCCGGCCAGCTGGAGATGTCCGTCGAACAGGTGGTCGCCTTCGGCGACATGCCCAACGACCTGCCCATGCTCCGCTGGGCGGGCCGGTCCGTGGCTATGGCCAACGCACACCCGGACGTACTCGCCGCAGCAGACGAAACGACCCTCTCCAACGACGAGGACGGCGTGGCCCGCTGGCTGGAGGACCTGCTGGAGCGGCCGCGCCACACCTTGCCCGAGCGCATACACGCACCACAGCGAACAGCACGCCGAAATGAGGAACACCCGTGGACATAGCGATTGTCGGGACCGGACGAGGCAGCGTCCACGCGCGGTGGATCGCCCAATGCCCCGAGTTCTCCGTGACGGCGGTGGCCTGCGCCCAGGACACCGAAGCCGCCGCCGAAATGGTTCGGACGCACCATCTGCACGCCGAAGTGACCACCGACGCCCTGTCCCTGATACGACATGGCCGGATCGACGCCGTGGCCATCACCACTCCGACGCACAGCCGCCACGAACTCGTGTCCGAGGCACTGACCCGCGGGCTTCTCGTGATGTGCGAAGCCCCACTGGCCGCCAGCCGGCAGTCAGCACTGAAGCTGGCCGAACTGGCCCGCGCCCAGGACGCCCGTGCCATCGTGGCCTTCCAGCTGCGAGAGAACCCGGCACTGCGACACGCCCGGCAGGCCATAGCCGAAGGCGCCGTCGGCGAACTCCTGGCCATCGACCTCGGCCTCCACGACGATGCCCACACGCGTACCGCCGGCCCCGGCGGCCGACGGGAGCGGCGGGACGACGACGGCGCCCTCACCGAACTGGGCACGCACGCCTTCGACCTGGTGCCGTGGCTGACCGGTATGGGTCTCTGGGAGGTGTCGTCCGCCTGGACCCACTGCCTCCAGGACGGCCGGTCGGGCCACGACGCGGTGCCGAGGAATGTCGATGACATCGCCCAGGCCGAACTGCGCACCCTCGGATGTCCGACCAGGGCCCGAGTCATGGTGTCGCGGACGGGCACGCCCCAGTCGCAGCTCCTTGTCACCGCCCACGGAGACCGCGGCGTCATCCACGTCAGGGTGAACACCGCAGACGGTTCCGGGCTGTTCACCCTCTACACGGGGTCACGCGACGCGCAGCAACTCTTCGGACCGCACCCTATGAACCCGTATCGCCGCCTCGCCGACGATCTGGACAGCGGCGTCCGCCCGGTGTCCGGCTTCGACGACGGACTCGCCGCCCTGACGCTGGTGGACGCGGCACTGGGAGTCGGCGGAACGGAAAGGCGGGAAGGCCGTGTCCCTTAAAACGGCTGAGGTCGCCCACGTTCTCCTCGCGCTCATCGCCCTTCTTCTCGCAGCGCACTTGGGCGGATATCTGTTCGCGCGCATGCGTCAACCCCAGGTCATCGGGGAGATCCTGGGAGGACTCCTGCTCGGTCCGACCGTGCTGGGCGAGATCGCCCCGGACGCCCAGCGCTGGCTGCTCCCGTCCGACGGGGCCACCGGCCATGTGCTGGGTGCCTTCTACCAGATCGGTCTGCTGCTGCTCGTCTACCTGACGGGCACTGAGCTGAGGGCGAGCCGCCACAACAAGGGGCAACGCACCATCGGGTTTGTCACTGTCTCCGGACTCGTCCTGCCCTTCGGATTCGGTCTGGCCATCGCCTCTGTCGCGGACGCGGACGACCTCATCGGCCCGAACGGCTCGCCCACGACCCTCGCCCTCATCTTCGGCATGGCCGTGGCGGTCACCAGTGTGCCCGTCATCTCCCGCATCATGATGGACCTGGGCATCCTCCAGTCGCTGTTCGCGAGGATCGTGCTCGCCGTGGCCGTGATCGAGGACATCTTCCTCTACGTCATCCTGGCCATCATCCTGGGCGTGGCCCAGGCCGACGCCGGCGACGCCTTCGGACTGTGGGCGTGGCTCGCCGTGGATTCGCTGCTGCTGGCCGTCGTCTACTTCACCGTCGTACCGCTGGTCTTCCTCGGTCTGCTGCTGTGGCTGGGCCCGCGGTCCTTCAACGGACTGACCAGGTCCCGGGGCAACGTCCTGGAACAGCGCAGCCCGTTGGCGTTTCGGCTGGTCGTGGTGTTTCTGTTGTGCGCCGCCTGCACCGGACTGGGCATCGACCCGATCTTCGGCGCCCTGGTCGCCGGCATGTGCACCACAGGCGACACGGGGGCCCGGGCCATGGAGTCCCAGGAAACCCTGCGCCACGTCTCGATGGGCTTATTCGTCCCGATCTACTTTGCCATCGTCGGCGTCAAGCTCGATCTGGTCCAGCACTTCGATCCGCTGTTCTTCCTCTGGTTCTTCGTACTGGCCTGCCTCGTCAAGTCCTTCAGCGTATGGCTCGGAGCCCGGGCTGCAGGGGAGTCCCACCCAGCGGCGACCAACCTCGCCGTTGCGATGAACGCACGCGGTGGTCCCGGCATCGTGCTCGCGTCTGTCGCCTACGGCGCCCACATCATCAACGAGAACTTCTTCACCTCGCTGGTCCTGCTTTCGATCGTCTCCTCACAGATCGCCGGTTATTGGCTGGGCCGAGTCGTCGCGCACGACAAGCCGCTCATGCCTCCCGTCTCCGAGCAGCCGGCGGAGGAACAGGAACACGAGTCCCGCGAAGCACCACACACGACTGCTCGAAACACGAGCCCATAGCCAAGGAGAGGCACACCATGACCCAGCTGTCCGACATCGAGATCGGTGTGATCGGCGGATCAGGCTTCTACTCATTCCTCGACGACATCACCGAGGTGTCCGTCGACACCCCGTACGGAAAGCCCAGCGACTCCCTCATGATCGGAGAAGTCGCCGGACGGAAGGTGGCGTTCCTGCCGCGCCACGGCCGAGAGCACTCGATGCCGCCGCACCGGATCAACTACCGCGCCAACCTGTGGGCCCTGCGGGCGGTCGGCGCCCGCCAGATCATCGCCCCGTGCGCGGTCGGCAGCCTCCGCCGGGAGCTGGGCCCCGGCACGCTCGTCGTACCCGACCAGTTCGTGGACCGGACCTACGGCCGTGACCAGACCTTCTTCGACGGGTACCAGCGCTCGGACGGCCAGACCCCGCAGGTCGTGCACACCCCCACGGCCGACCCATACTGCCCGACGGGCCGCGCGGTCGTACTGGGCGCCGCCCGTGAGGGAGGCTGGGAGGAGGCTCAGGACGGAGGAACCCTGGTCGTCATCCAGGGCCCCCGGTTCTCGACCCGCGCCGAGTCCCGCTGGTACTCCGCCCAGGGATGGTCGGTCGTCGGCATGACCGGCTTCCCAGAGGCACCGCTCGCGAGGGAACTCGGCCTCTGTTACACCTCCGTCGCGCTCGTCACCGACCACGACGCAGGTGTCGAGGTCGGCGAGGGGGTCACCCACGAGGACGTCCTCAAGGTCTTCGGCCAGAACATCGACCGCCTGCGCCCCGTCCTGACCAACGCCCTCAAGGCACTGCCCGTCGAGCGGGACTGCCTGTGCAGCCGTGTCCTCGACGGCGTCGACACCGGTATCGAACTGCCTTGACGTCCGACACCCACGCCTGACCACCGATCCCCCGGCCGCAGCCGGCCGCTCGACCGACCGAAGGACGCACATTCACATGATCAGCCCCAAGATGCCCGAGAACGAGACCGTCTACAGCCGCAGCGGCGACTCCGTGGTCTTCAACCAGCTCGCCCTGAAGATAGAGATGGACGAGGTCAGCAACGAGGACTACTACCGGTGGCTCGACGACATGATCGCCACCATCGGCGACCGCGTCCCCGGCGCGCAGATCGTGGAGAAGGAGAATGCCCGCCAGGGGCCTCCCCTGAACACCGC
The DNA here is from genome assembly GCF_042717095.1 of Streptomyces sp. NPDC058632. Taxonomy (NCBI): domain Bacteria; kingdom Bacillati; phylum Actinomycetota; class Actinomycetes; order Kitasatosporales; family Streptomycetaceae; genus Streptomyces; species Streptomyces sp. NPDC058632. The sequence continues at coordinate 34,630 of NZ_JBHXQZ010000056.1, forward strand.
GATCTACTACGACACGGAGGACTACCGGATCCTGCACACCGGCGCGCTGCTGCGTACTTCCTGCAACAAGATCACGCATGCCTTCTGCGCCTTCAAAGCAGCCCAGGACGAGAACCACGTACGGCGTGACCACCGCTACGTCTTCGACGGCGAGGAGAAGGCCACCATCCAGGCCGCCCCGGACTCCCCGGAAGCGGTTGCGGTCGTCCAGCGGCTGCTCGCGCGCACGGACATCCAGCACCCGGGTCTGCACCTCGAGGAGACGTACGGGATTCCGCGTACCGAACTCATCCCGACCGTCAAGCTCGATGACCTCCGCTACACCTTCTTCGTCTGGCTGGACAAGCGGGACGCGCTGCGGTGCAGCATCGACCGGGCCACCGTGTCCAACCTGCGGCTGCCCGAAGCGGAGCGGGTGGAACGGCCCGTCTCGGAGGTCGAACTGGCCATCTACCCGCGCATCGAGCCGGAGATCGCCCAGGACCCCCGTGTGGTCGAGCTGTTCAAGGTGCTCTCCGAGGACCTGTGCGCACGCTTCGACACCAAGGTCACCTCCGACATCAAGTACCAGCGCTCAGCGACGGCCCTGGGCATGGGCGGCCGCTGAACCTGCGGGGATCGCAGAGGTAACGCGGGGATCGCAGAGGTAAAGCGGGGATCGCAGAGGTAACGCGGGGAGGGCATTTTGTGAAGATCTACCTTGTGCGCCACGGCCAGTCGCAGTGGCAAGTCAGTCCCAACAGGGACTGGGACACCAGCCTCAGCCCGTTGGGGCACAATCAGGCCAATCATCTGGGGCAGTGGCTTGCCGACGGGGCCCGCATCGACGGCAACACCTCGCTGTCCGTAGGCAGCGTGGTGACCAGCCCGCTGAAGCGGGCCCGCGAGACGGCCGAGTACCTCTGTGATCCCCTCGGGCTGACCGCACACGTGCAGCACACGCTTACCGAGGCCACCTTTCACGTCGTTTCCGAACTCCCCAAAGCGGCTTCACCGTTCGCGAAATGGCGCGGGCAACTGCTCTCCGACCGTTACCTCGACTTCCGTGCCCAGGCGCGGACCGCTCTCGAGGAACTCGCCCGGCGAGCCGAGGAGACCGGGCAGCCGGTGCTCGCGGTGACACACGGCGGGCTGATCAAAACAGTCATCCGCACTGTCGCGGAATCCGATAAGTTCTGCCTCAAGCTCTACAACTGCGGTATCAACGCGATCGAGTGGACCGATGGACGATGGCGGGTGGTGCACATCAATCTCTGGGACCATCTGCCGCCGGCGCTGCGCACCACATGACGACCACACCCACCCCCCAACACCCGGAAAGAGAGCTATGCCCGCACCCAGGCCTACGGTCGAGGACCTGATCACTCTCTACGGTCTCGACCCCATGCCGCTGGAGGGGGGCCTGTTCAGGCGCACCTGGGCCGGTCCGGCCCGCTCCGACGGGCGCCCCGTCGGCTCGGCGATCATCGTCCTGCTGTCTCCCGAGGGCGACCAGTTCTCGGCCATGCACCGGCTCCCCACCGACGAGGTCTGGCACTTCTACCTGGGTGACCCGATCGAACTGCTGCTGCTGGAGCCGGACGGCCGCAGCCGCGTCGCCGTGCTGGGCCAAGACGTGCTGGGCGGCCAGCACGTCCAGTTCACGGTCCACGCCGGCACGTGGATGGGCGGCCGGGTCGTCCCCGGCGGCCAGTGGGCGCTCTTCGGTTGCACCATGGCGCCGGGTTTCAGCTCCGAGGACTACGAGGGAGGGTGTGCGCGAGAGCTGAGCGCCCAGTACCCCGAGGCCGCCGATCTGATCAAGACGCTCTGTCGATCCGGAGTTCCGTTGCGTCATCCGGCCGGGTCGGAGGGTGCGATGCACCCGTCCGCCCACGCGGCCGCCACCTCGTGTATGGAGACCTGACATGGACCGATCCGGCCTGCCCGACCTGACCGGACACACCATCTTGGTCACCGGCGCCAGCGGTGGCATCGGCAGTGCCGTGGCCCGGCGTTTCGCACACGCCGGCGCGACCGTGGTCGCCCACGGCCACGGCGGCAAGGCCCGAGTCGACCAGCTCGCCACCGAGCTGACGGCCGCGGGACACCGGGCACTGGCCCTGACAGCCGATCTCACCGACGAGTCCGCCTGCCGACGTCTTGTGGCGGACAGCGCCGAGTGGTCGGGGAAACTCACCGGGCTCGTCAACTGCGCCGGCGTCCAGCCGGTGCGGCAGCTCGCCGAGATGACCGCCACCGAGTGGCGTCAGGTGCTCGACACCAATCTGGCGAGCGCTTTCGCCTGCACCCAGGCGGTGGTCCCGATCCTGGCCGCTGCCGGGGGCGGCGCCATCACCCACATCGCCTCGATCGAGGGCCGCCACCCGGCGGTCGGCCATGCGCACTACTGCTCCTCCAAGGCAGCCCTCATCATGCACGCGCGTACTGCGGCGCTCGAGTACGGGCGTCAGGGGATTCGCGTGAACACCGTCTCTCCCGGACTGATCGATCGGCCGGGGCTCCACGAAGAGTGGCCCGAGGGGGTCGGCCGCTGGCAGAAGGCCGCACCACTGGGCCGGCTGGGCCATGCCGAGGACGTGGGAAACGCCTGTGTCTTCCTCGCTTCCCCGATGGCGTCGTGGATCAGCGGTCATGATCTTGTTGTGGACGGTGGAGTCTCATCCGCACCCACGTGGTAGCTCCCCTTCACCCCGGGCCACGACAGGCCCGTCCGCAGACAAAGTCGAAAAGGAGGCATATCCATGAATGATTCTGTGGGCGATGTCGAGTCCTTTTCTGCACATGGGCAGGGGATCGAGTCGGTGCCCGAGGCGTTGGCCGGCATGGCGGGGCTGTCGAAGCTCGACCTCTCCTTCAACCACCTCGACGACCTGCCCGCGGAATTGGGAGAGCAGCTCCAACGGCTCACAGAGTTACGGCTGGACGGCAACGCGTTCCGGCATGTTCCGGGCGTTGTCTTCGAGTTCGCCGAGCTGAGTGTGCTGAGCCTCTACAAGAACAGCCTCTCGTCCGTGCCGTCCAGCCTCGGACGGCTCCGTGAGCTCCGCGTTCTCAATCTCGCCGACAACCGTCTGACGTCGGTCCCGTCCGACATCAGCGAGCTCAGCCACCTGCACACCCTCGACCTGGGGCACAACGAGCTGACGGAACTCCCCGAGTCGATCGGAGAGTTGGCAAGTCTCTCCAAATATCTTTATCTGAGCAACAACAAGCTCACGTCGGTGCCCGACTCGTTGTGCCGGCTGAGCGGCCTGCGCTATCTGAACATCACCGACAACCAGCTGATCGCGATTCCACAACGGTTCGGGAACCTCGTCTCCTTGCGTGAGCTGCGCCTCTACAACAACCGCCTGGCTGCACTGCCCCGGTCGGTCGGCGGACTTCGCGATCTGCGCGAAGCCCATTTCATGGGCAACGAACTGACAGGGCTCCCGGAGGAGATCGGCGCTCTCGGCGATCTGCGCGAGCTCCGGCTGATGAACAACCACGTGGCCGCGCTGCCCGAGTCGATCGGCCAGTTGTCCCGGCTGCGAGTCCTCGACCTGCGGAACAACGAGCTGCGCAGACTGCCCGACTCGATCGGAGAACTCGCCCGGCTGACCCACCTCGACCTTCGGAACAACGGTCTCGATGAGCTTCCGCCCTCCCTGGCCCGACTTCCCCACCTGGAGAAGCTCGACCTGCGGTGGAACAGTATCGATCCGCTGCCCGACTGGATCCCGAGTCTCGAACAGAGGGGTTGCGTTGTCTTGACCTGACAGGCGCGCGCCTCATTTGCGTTGATCACCCAGAAAGGAAGGCTCAGTCCTTGAACACCCTCGGCATGGCGGCTGATGAGAACCTCTCCCTGCGGGAGCGGCTCCTCAGCCGCATACGCGATGTGCCCGACTACCCCGAGCAGGGCGTGATGTTCAAGGACATCACCCCGCTGCTGGCCGATCCCATGGCCTTCTCGGACCTCGTCGACACGCTCTCGGACTTCGTGACACGGCACAAGGCCACCAAGGTCGTCGGTCTGGAGGCCCGCGGCTTCATCCTGGCCGCGCCGGTCGCCGTGAAGGCCGGAGTCGGTTTCATCCCCGTCCGCAAGTCCGGAAAGTTGCCGGGCCCGACGTTGGCGCGGTCGTACGATCTCGAATACGGCAGTGCCGAGATCGAGGTGCAGCGCGACGCCTTTGCCACCGCTGATCGCGTCCTGGTCATCGACGACGTCCTGGCGACGGGCGGCACAATGGAGGCGTCGATCCGGCTGATCCGCGACGTCGGTGCCGACGTCGTCGCGGTCGGCGTGCTGATGGAACTGGGCTTCCTGGGCGGCCGTGAACGTCTCGACGCCCTGCTCGGCGGAGCGCCGCTCGAGGCGGTGATCACGGTCTGACGGCAGACCGGCGTCGTAAGATCAAGATCGGGACTTGCGCAGGACATCGATCGGGACGACGGCGGCGACTTCGGCAAGGTGCGCGTGGACGTCACGGACGGACTCCATGGGCATCTGTGTCATGCGCTCGAAGGTGCCGGGTGTTCCACGTGGACACAATGGCGGTGGGGTGTTCCCTTCCCGGGCCGATGGTGCGGCGCAGTGGTGAGGTCACGTGTCCCATGCCCGGCGGGCGGGAGCTTCGGCTTCCCGGGTGGCGGCCCAGGAGGCGAGCAGGCGCAGACCCTCTTCGGAGGGCGAGCCGGGGCCGGCGGTGATCGCGTCGAGCCGGAGGGCGCGTGCGACGGCCTCGAGGACGGCGGGGGAGACGCCGGTGAGGTTGCCGCGTTCGAGTCTGGCGTAGTACTCCACGCTCATGTCGGCCGGCGCCGCGACCTCGCTGCGGCGCAGGCCGGGGACGCGGCGCCGGGTCCCGGAGGGCAGTCCGGCCTGCTCGGGGGTGATCTTGGCTCGCCGCGAGGTGAGGAACTCGCGGACCTCTTGCTGGTTGTCCACCCTTCGGCCGTGCGTGCGGCGGGCCGCGGGAGGGATGTACTGCCGGTACACCCATCGATGGTGACTGGCTGCCCGGAGCGAACAGCGGTTACCTGGAAGACGTGGCGCTCTTTCCGGCCGTCCGGCCGCGGGGAAGGGGCCGCCCCGGCTCCGGGCGCTCGGACTGTGGCACGGCTCCGTCCCCGGCCGGGTTGCACGCGGACCGTCCGAAGCGGCCCGACCTCCAGTACGTAAGGAACCCCTCATGCGCGGCGCAGTGATCCATGCCCCCGGCGATGTCCGCTTCGAGACGCTGGACGACCCGAAGATCCTCCACCCGACCGACGCGATCATCCGTACTGCCGTCTCCTGCGTGTGCGGCTCCGACCTGTGGCCCTGGCGCGGTCTGGAGCCGATCGGCGATCCGCACCCGATGGGGCACGAGTACGTGGGCTTCGTCGAGGAGGTCGGCAGCGAGGTCACCTCGGTCAGGCCGGGGCAGTTCGTGGTCGGCTCGTTCGCGACCTCGGACAACACCTGTGCGAACTGCCGCAACGGTTTTCAGTCGAACTGCCTGCACCGGGAGTTCATGAGCACCTGCCAGGCCGACTACGTACGCATCCCCAACGCCCAGGGCACCCTGGTCGCCACTGAGCAGGTACCGGCTGAGGAACTGTGGCCCGGCCTGCTGGCCGTCTCCGACGTCATGGGCACCGGCTGGTGGGCCGCCGACGCCGCCGAGGTGAAGCCCGGCTCGACCGCGGTCGTGGTCGGGGACGGCGCGGTCGGCCTGTCCGCCGTGATCGCGGCGAAGGAGATGGGCGCGGAGCGGATCATCGCGATGAGCCGTCACGAGTCCCGCCAGAAGCTTGCCCGTGAGTTCGGCGCCACCGACCTCGTCACCGAGCGCGGCGAGGAGGGCATCGCACGGGTCAAGGACCTCACCGGCGGTATCGGCGCCGACAGCGTGCTGGAGTGCGTGGGCACCGCGCAGTCCATGCAGCAGGCCCTGCATTCCGCGCGGCCCGGCGGCAATGTCGGTTTCGTCGGGGTTCCGCACGAGGTTTCCCTCGCCGGTGAGGAGCTGTTCCTCTCCCACGTCGGCCTGCGCGGTGGTCCGGCCCCGGTGCGCCGCTACCTGCCCGATCTCATCGACCGCGTCGTGACCGGCCGGATCGACCCGGGCAAGGTCTTCGACCTCACCCTGCCCCTGGACCAGGTCGCCGAGGGCTACAAGGCGATGGACGAGCGCCGCGCCATCAAGGCCCTGCTCAAGCCCTGACTCCGCACGTTCCCGTTTCCCGGGGCCGCACGCCCGCCGTCCGGTCCCGGCCCCTCATGGGAAGGATTCACCGTGACCACGTTCGCCCTCATCGGAGCCGGGCCCGGCCTGGGGTCGGCCACGGCTCGTCGTTTCGGCGCCGCTGCCGGGACGGCCCCGCACAGCGGGTGAACCTCACCATGCGCCACCCCCGCCTGCGCGCACGCCCGGGAACCCCGGCCGCGAGCGCCTGTGCCGCCGCACCCGACCACACCTTCGAGTTCGGGTTCCAGGCCCTTCTGGACGGTCTGGCGCAGCGCACCACCGCATGAACCCGCACACCCGTCCCGGACGAGTGCCGGCGGGCGGGCTTCGTAAGGATCCGCCGGCAGGCCGGCGTCAAGGCCCGCGGGACGGATTGCCGCACGGCCTCCGTGCCCCCGTGCCCCCGTGCCAAGGGCGTGGTGCCTACCGCCTCGACCTGCGGACACCCCTTCGAGAAGGCGCCGGTCGGCCGGGCTCGCCGGCGCGGCGGCCGGTGGGCGAGCTGATCGCGAAGCTGTACCGGGCGCGGCCGACCCGGCCCGAGGTGGGCAAGTGTCCGAAGCGGTGAGGGCTGTCCTTCCGGCGGCCGGACAGGCGGGCTGTCGAGCAGGGGTCGTGCCCTCGGCGCCGTCCGCCGGCCGGTTCGGGCCTCCAGTAGTGGACAGGCAGGTATTACGCCTGACGTCGAGGGGTACTCCTGTGCGGACAAAACGCCCACGACGCATCGGGAAGCGAGAAACACATGAAGGTGGGTTACAAGCTGGCCGCCGAGGCGTTCGGCCCGGCGGAGCTGGTACGGCAGGCGGTTCTCGCGGAGAAGGCGGGCTTCGACTTCGTCGAGATCAGCGACCACTACCACCCCTGGCTGGACAACCAGGGGCATTCCCCGTTCGCCTGGAGCGTCCTCGGAAGCATCGCGGCCAAGACCTCACGGATCGAGCTGGCGACGGGCGTGACGTGCCCCACCGTGCGTTACCACCCCGCGATCATCGCTCAGGCCGCGGCGACCCTCGCCCTCCTCTCGGAGGGACGTTTCGTCCTCGGCGTCGGCTCGGGCGAGCGGCTCAACGAGCACGTCGTCGGCCACGGCTTCCCCGACGCGGTCCGCACCCGGCACGACATGCTCAGGGAGGCTCTGGAGATCATCCGGCTGCTGTGGAGCGGGGGCTACCGGTCCTACGAGGGAAAGCACCTGCGGCTGGAGGACGCCCGGGTCTTCGACCTCCCCGAGGAACTCCCCCTGATCGCGGTGGCCGCCAGCGGCCAGGTGTCGACGCGCATCGCCGCCGAACTGGGCGACGGCCTGTTCGCCACCGAGGACAAGCCGGAGATCGTCCAGCACTACCGTGACGCCGGCGGCACCGGCCCGCGCTACGCGGAGGTTCCCATGGCCTGGGCACCCGACGCGCACACCGCGGCGAAAGCCGCCCTGGAGACCTCGCGATGGGCCGTGACCGGGTGGAAGGTCATGAGCGAGCTGCCCAATCCGGTCAACTTCGACGCGGCGACCGCCACCGTGCGCGAGGAGGACATCCTGGAGAAGTTCGCCTGCGGCGCGGACCCCGCCCGGTACCTCGAGGCGGCGCAGCGGTTCGTCGACGCGGGCTTCGACAGGCTGGTCATGCAGAACGCCGGCCCCGATCCCGACGGCTTCATCGACTTCTACCAGAGCGAACTCGACGGGCCCATGCGGCAGCTGAAGCCGAAGGGCACGCAAGCCTGAACCGTGTCGTGAACCAGACAGCACGTGGCGGACCCGCTTCCGCAGTGTCTTTGGACGGATGGCCCGGGCCCTGAGCGATGTCCGTGGGAGGGGGGCGGTCCTTCGAGGAATGCGGAACGGTCCTCCGAGGAACGCGCCGGATCCACCGGATTCTGTTCGAGCCCTTTTCCGGCTGAACCCTTATCGCTCCGCGAACGGGTAAAGTGGGAGTAAACCTTGAGGTCATTGCCTGCGGCAGGTGTCGCGTATGCCTTCGCCGCGTTCGGCAGAGTCCAGGGGGTATCGGGGCCGCCCTCTTTTGGGGTCCAATGGTGAGGTCCGGCCCTCCGCACCCGCGCCGTTCGGAAGAGGTGCGCAATGGATCCATGGCTGATGTGGTTGATCGTCGCAGCCGTGCTGGCAGTGGTGGAGATCTTCACCCTCACCGCCGCGCTCGGAATGCTGAGTGCCGCCGCGTTGGTCACGGCGGGGTCCGCCGCGATCGGGCTGCCGGTCCCTTTCCAGTTCCTGGTGTTCGCCGTCGTCGCCATCGCCACCGTGCTCTTCGTGCGACCCGTCGCGCTGCGCCGCGTGCGGCGGCCACAAGTGGCGCGATTCGGTGTGGACGCACTGGTCGGCAAGGCCGCCTCGGCTGTCACGGAGGTGACGGGCCTGGACGGCAGGGTGCGCATCGACGGTGAGGAGTGGACGGCCCGCGCATACGACGAGACTCTGGTGATTCCTCCCGGGGCGACCGTCGACGTCATTGAGATCAGTGGTGCCACCGCGTACGTCTACCCCCGGGACTGAAATCATGGAAACCTCGGCGTTTCTCATCGCAGGACTGATCATCGCGCTTTTCGCGATCTTCACCGTGATGCGGACGGTGCGTATCGTTCCCCAGGCGCGCGCCCGTAACGTCGAGCGGCTCGGCCGTTACCATCGCACCTTGAATCCCGGCCTCAATTTCGTCATTCCCTACATCGACCGCGTGCACCCGGTGATCGATCTGCGGGAGCAGGTCGTCTCCTTCAAGCCGCAGCCGGTCATCACCGAGGACAACCTGGTCGTCGAGATCGACACCGTCCTGTACTTCCAGGTCACCGACCCGCGGGCGGCCTTCTACGAGATCGCGAGTTTCCTCCAGGCCGTCGAGCAGTTGACCGTCACCACCTTGCGCAACGTCGTGGGCTCCATGGATCTGGAGAAGACGCTCACCTCACGGGACACCATCAACAGCCAGCTCCGTGGCGTGCTGGACGAGGCCACCGGTAAGTGGGGGCTGCGGGTCAACCGGGTGGAGATCAAGGCCATCGACCCGCCCCAGACCATCAAGGACGCGATGCAGAAGCAGATGCGGGCCGAGCGGGACAAGCGGGCCGCGATCCTCGGGGCCGAGGGACAGCGCCAGTCGCAGATCCTCACCGCCGAGGGCGACAAGCAGGCCGCCGTCCTGCGGGCGGAGGGCAACCGTACCGCTGCGATCCTCCAGGCGGAGGGCCAGTCCCGGGCCATCGACGAGGTGTTCCAGGCCGTGCACCGCAACGATCCCGACCCCAAGCTGCTCGCCTACCAGTACCTCCAGACGCTGCCGCAACTGGCCCAGGGCTCGGGCAACAACTTCTGGGTCATCCCCAGCGAGATCACCTCCGCGCTCCAAGGCGTGTCCCGAGCCTTCAGCGAGGAACTGCCCAAGTCGCCGGCCACCCGGGAGAGGCCGGTCGACGACATGGCCGCCCAGGCCGCCAACGACACGGCGCAGGCGGCAGAGGCGGCCGCCGAGGCCGTCGCCGACGCCGCCAAGGCCGACGGCACCGCCCCTGCCGCCCTGCCGTCCGATCCGCCTCCCCGGCCGTGAGGGGCCGGTGACGACAGCTCCTCGGCCGCCGCCTCGGAGGCGGCCGGCGGGGTCCGCCCGCTTGGGGTGAGTGGGGCCCGGCGCGCGCTCGGCGACGAGCCGGACCGGTCGCGGGCCGACGACGGACGCCGTGCCGTTCGGCACGGCGTCCGTGATGACGCGCTGATCCGTGGCGGGGGCGAGGGAGGGGAAGTCCACGATCCGTGCCGTCCGGCGTCGTCGTGTCCTGCCCGGCGGCGCGGTCCCGGGCCGGCGCCGCTGAATATGTCGGCTGCATGGCGGTGGTGTTTCGTTCGTGCGGGCCCTCTTGTGCAATTCCTGTGGAACCCTCAATCTTTCGGCTGACGCCCGCAGTTGCTCCGGCAGTGATCATTGACATGCTCACGCCACTAATGACTGGCTATGCCCCACCCGCGGCACGTGCGTCACCGGCACCACCCCCCACAGCAACGCACCCCGACTGAGGAGGAACCCTCACATGGCGTTGATGCGTCACCCCCACCGAAGACTGGCCACTCTCGGCGTCGCGACCAGCGCGGCACTCATGGCAGGCCTCGTCTCCGCGCTCCCCGCCGGCGCGGCCCCGGTCGCCGCCGAAGGCCCCATCCAGTACGAGGGCGCTGCGAACGCCGTCAGCGACAGCTTCATCGTGACCCTGAAGGCGGACGAGGCGAAGTCCGGCTCCGCCGAGGGCCGTGCGGTGGCCAAGAAGTACGGCGCCGAGATCGAGCGGACCTACACCAAGGCGATCAACGGCTACGAGGTCGAGGCCTCCGAGGCAGAGGCGAAACGTCTCGCCGCCGACCCGGCCGTCGCCTCGGTGGTCCAGAACCGCACGTTCCACACCACCGCCACCCAGACCAACCCGCCCTCCTGGGGACTGGACCGCATCGACCAGGCGAACCTGCCGCTGAACAACTCGTACACCTACCCGGACTCGGCCGGCGAGGGTGTGACGGCGTACATCATCGACACCGGTGTCCGCATCTCGCACAGCGACTTCGGCGGCCGCGCCTACAACGGCTACGACGCCGTCGACAACGACAACGTCGCCCAGGACGGCAACGGCCACGGCACCCACGTCGCGGGCACCGTCGCGGGCAACGCCCACGGTGTGGCCAAGAAGGCCGACATCGTCGGCGTCCGCGTGCTGAACAACGCGGGCTCCGGCACCACCGCCGGGGTCGTCGCCGGCATCGACTGGGTGGCGCAGAACGCGGTCAAGCCGGCCGTCGCCAACATGTCCCTCGGCGGCGGCGCCGACAGCGTCCTCGACGCGGCCGTGCGCAACGCGGTCAACGCCGGCATCACCTTCGTCGTCGCGGCGGGCAACGAGTCCACCAACGCCTCCACCAAGTCCCCGGCCCGGGTGACCGAGGCGATCACCGTCGGCGCCACCACCTCCACCGACGCCCGCGCCAGCTACTCCAACTACGGCTCGGTCCTGGACATCTTCGCCCCGGGCTCCTCCATCACCTCCAGCTGGCACACCGGTGACTCGGCCACCAACACCATCTCCGGTACGTCCATGGCGAGCCCGCACGTCGCCGGAGCGGCCGCCCTCCACCTGGCCGACAACCCCTCGGCCACCCCCGCCCAGGTCTCCTCCGCGCTGACCTCCGCCGCCACCAGCGGTGTCGTCGGCAACCCGGGCACCGGTTCGCCCAACCGCCTGCTGAACGTCGGGGACGGCACCACCACCCCGCCGCCCACCGGTGACCGCTTCGAGAACACCCAGGGCGTCAACATCGCCGACAACTCCACCGTCGAGACCTCGGTGACCGTCTCCGGCGTCTCCGGCAACGCGCCCTCCGACCTGGCCGTCGAGGTGGACATCACCCACACCTACATCGGCGACCTCCGGGTCCAGCTGATCGCCCCCGACGGCACGGCGTACACGCTGAAGGCGTACGGCACCGGCGGCAGCGCGGACAACATCGACACCACGTACACGGTCAACGCCTCCTCGGAGACCGCGAACGGCACCTGGAAGCTGCGCGTCAGCGACAACTACACGTACGACACGGGCCGGCTGAACGGCTGGGCCCTGCAGTTCTGAGCCGGCTCGGAGCCGGCTCGGAGCCGGATCCGACGCGGTTCTGATCCGACGCGGTTCTGATCTGACGGGACCGGGTCCGCGGGCAGGTGCCCGCGACGCCGCCCCTCGTCCTCGTCCCCGTGAGCGGGCTCCGGATCGCCGATCCGGTCGTCCGCCACGGGGACGAGGCGTGTGGACGGGGCACGGGGCGCTGTGCCCGGCGCGGGCGGCTCGCACAGGGCCACTCTCGACGGCCCTGTCCGACGGCACGCTTACGATGCGCGGAGCCATGTGCCCCGGGCGGTGGTCCGCGCCGGCGCACGCACCACTTCTCCGCAGCAGCACGGCAGAACCAGGAGCACGGCCTCGTGTCCATATCCCCGCCCTCCGGGCCCCAGCAGCCCGAGGGTGCCCCAGGGCAGCACCCGCAGGGGCGGTACCCCACTCCGCAGCCCCAAGGGCCGTACGCGCCAGCGCCGTTCCCCCGGAACCCGTACGGGCTCCGGCCTCCGCCCCGCTTCAACGGGCTCGCCATCGCCTCGCTCGTCCTCGGTCTGCTGTGGTTCGTGCCGGTCGTCGGGCTCGTGCTGGGGATCGTCGCGCTGGGGCAGATCCGGCGGCGGGGGGAGCAGGGCCGGGGCATGGCGATCGGCGGGATCGTGATGTCCGCCGTGTCGCTGGTGACGTGGGTCCTGCTCGCCGCGTTCCTCGCCGTCTTCTGGGACGAGCTCGACGAGGTCTCCGTGACGGACGGCACCGGGGTCCACGCCCTCGCCGACGGCGACTGCTTCGACTCGCCCGGAGGGCTGGTGGGCTGGGCGACCGAGGCCGACCGGGTGCCGTGCGAGGGGGAGCACGACGGGGAGGTCTTCGGCACCGTCCGTCTGCCCGACGGTCCCTACCCGGGCGACGACAGCCTCTTCGGCACCGCCGACGAACGGTGCTACGGCCTCGAGGACTCCTACGCCATGGACGGGTGGGCCCTGCCGGCCGACGTGGACGTGTACCACCTCACCCCCTCCAGGGACAGCTGGGACTACGGCGACCGCGTCATCACCTGCGTGTTCGGCAACCGGGACGAGAACGGCACCCTCACCGGTTCGCTGCGCCGGGACGGGACCACGCTCGACGCGGACCAGGTGATCTACCTGAAGAGCACGCACGTCATCAACGCGGCGCTGGATCGGGCCCCCGAGTCGGAGTTCGTCGAGGACGACCTGCCCGGCCACCGGGAATGGGCCCGGGAGGTCTCCGAGGCGCTCGCCGTGCAGAGCGGGATGCTGCGGGACCACGCGTGGCCGGCCGCCGCCGAACAGCCCGTGACGGATCTCGTCGGTGTCCTCGGGAAGGCCGGGGACACATGGGCGAAGGCCGCCGGGGCCGACGACGTGGACACCTTCTACGAGCACTACGACAAGGGCTGGGAGCTCATCGACCCCGAGCAGTCGGTCCCCGCGCGCGAAGCCCTGGACCTGGCCACCACCCCGCCCACGTTCGACGAGGACGACGGCGAGGACGACGGCGAGGGCGGGACCGGGGGCGGCGGGGCCGACGAGGACCGCATCGAGGTGTGAGGGCCGCCATAGCGGAGAGAAAGTGCCTGCGTAAAGACCCCCACCGGGGTACGTCATCACATCGAGTGATTCTTTGGCCTTCGCTTGCCTGGCGCAACATACGGTTGCCACGCTGTCGCCGTCTGTACAAGCTGATGGGAGCGGCCAGTGACAATCGGTGAGCAGCCGGCGTATCTGCGCGTCGCGGGTGATCTCCGTAAGAAGATCGTCGACGGTCGGCTGCCCCCGCACACCCGCCTCCCGTCCCAGGCGCGGATCCGCGAGGAGTACGGCGTCTCCGACACGGTCGCGCTGGAGGCGCGCAAGGTGCTCATGGCGGAGGGCCTCGTCGAGGGCCGCTCCGGTTCGGGGACGTACGTCCGTGAGCGGCCCGTGCCCCGGCGCGTGGCCCGTTCCGGGTTCCGTCCGGAGCGTGGCGCCACCCCGTTCCGGCAGGAGCAGGCGGACGAGGGCATGCGCGGCACCTGGGAGTCGAGCAGCGAGCAGGCCGATGCCTGCGAGGACGTCGCCGAGCGGCTCGAGGTCGAGCCGGGGGACCGGGTGATGCGCACCCGGTACCTCTTCCGGGAGGGCGGCGAGCCGATGATGCTCTCCACCTCCTGGGAGCCGCTCGCCCTGACCGGCCGGACACCCGTGATGCTGCCCGAGGAGGGCCCCCTCGGCGGCATGGGCGTGGTCGAGCGCATGCGTGCCATCGACGTGATCGTGGACAACGTGACCGAGGAGGTCGGAGCCCGCCCCGGCCTCGCCGAGGAGCTGGTGCCGCTCGGCGGTGTCCCCGGCCATGTCGTCCTGGTCGTCCGGCGCACGTACTACGCCTCGGGCCGTCCGGTCGAGACGGCCGACGTGGTGATCCCCGCCGACCGGTACCGGGTCGCGTACCACCTCCCGGTGAAGTAGCCGGACCGGCGGCCGTCACGGACCGCGACCCCGAGCCGTCGCCACCCCCGGAACACTCCCTCTGCGCCCCCGTCCGGGCACGCACTCGCCTCGAAGGGCAGCGGCGTGACCGTTCGGGCGCCGTACGAATCTGGCCGTTCTCGCAGGTGACCCCCGAGCGGCGGGCGTCGGGGCGGCATGCCGCTGACCGGATACATCGAACGCGCCTACGGCGCATTCGTCGCGATGCGCCCCCCGCGTACTGGCCGGTTGCGTACCTCTTTGTGCAAACCCATGTTCGCTGCGTGAAGGTAAGGCGTAGGGTCGGGCATATGCGGACTGGGGATTCCTTACCGGGCGGGGCGCGGCACGGGCCGCGGACGGGAAGCGGAGGGGCGCGATGAACGACAGCACGGCCACGCTTCCCTGGCTCGTGGTGCGACAGGACGACAACGGCAACCGCTATCGCGTGGGCCGGTACGCGACCCGCGCCGAGGCGCAGAAGATCGCGGACAGTCTCGACGGCCGCGGGCACAAGCAGCTGTACTGGGTCGAGCGCGTAGGGCGGACCGCGACGCCCTCCGACTGATCTCCCGCGGGCCCCACCGCATCGTGGCCCGGCACCGTCCGTTCCGTCCCGTCATGTTCAGGGCAGGCTCCTGAGTCTCCCGTAGGCTCCGACGCATGAGTGAGCGGATCGTGGTGGTCGGTGCGGCCCTGTGGCACGAGGGCAGGCTGCTCGCCGCCCGCCGCAGCGCCCCCGCCGACCTGGCCGGGCGTTGGGAGCTCCCGGGTGGCAAGGTCGAGCCGGGTGAGACCGAAGGTGCTGCCGTCGTACGGGAGTTGCGAGAGGAACTCGGCGTGGACGCCGAGGCCGAAGAGCGCGTCCCGGGGGAGTGGGTGCTGAGGACGCCGTATGTGATGCGGGTGTGGACCGCCCGCCTGCGCCCCGGATCCGCCGCTCCCGAGCCCCTCGAGGACCATGACCGGCTGCGCTGGCTGACTCCCGCGCAGATCTGGGACGTCGACTGGCTCGACCACGACGTGCCGGCCGTCCGCGACATGCTCGCCCATCTGGACCGCGCCGCGCGGGGCGTGTGACGTACGCGCCGCGGCGGGCGGGGGTGCGCGCCGCACTCCGCATCACCGTCCCGCGCGTCATGACGTGGTGTCGCGGACGGTATTCGACCACCAATGCGGGGTATGTGCCTATTGGTCCCGTGAGGTCGAGGGGCCGTGGAACGGAGCGCGGCCGGTGGACCGGCCGCCGGTGAGGGACGGAGGTGCTTCCGTGGCCGACACCGAGAGCGACCGCGTCACGTGGACCTTCCCGGCGGTCCCGGGCGCCGTGGGCGCCGCGCGCTCCACGGTCCGGGCCCAGTTGCACGGCTGGGGCCTCGACAGCGTCGACGACCAAGCGGCCCTGCTGGTCAGTGAACTGGTCACCAACGCCCTCCGGCACGCCACCGGCCCCATCGACGTCTGCCTGCTGCGGCCCTCCGGCCTCGACCGGGTCCTGCGGGTGGAGGTCTCCGACCCGCTGCCGGACCTTCCGCACGAGCGGGTCACCCGGCCCGAGGACGAGGGCGGGCGCGGACTGCAGCTCCTCGCCCGTACCGCCCGCCGCTGGGGCACCCGGCCCGGCGACGTCGGCAAGACCGTGTGGTTCGAACTCACCGTGCCGAAATGAGCGTTCGCCCCCGGCTGAAAAGAGGCGCTGTACCGCTCCTCGCCGGTGTACGCACGGGCCCCTCCTGTCGAGCGACCGGTCCGGGCCCTTGATGGTTGTCGAAGAAGGGGGTTCGATGACGTGTCCGCTGGTTAGAAGACTGGGAGTGTTCTCACAGACCGGACCGAAAAGCATCGGGACCGTGCTGTGATCGTGAACACCGTGTTGTGCGGCGCCGTAGTGCTGGATACTGCGGGCAGCCGCCCCCGGCGACCGGTGCCGGACGCGGTGAGCTGGAGGGGACGGTTCGCGTGAGCGAGATACCAGCGAAGGCCACGGAGTCCGAGGACCCGTCGGGCGGCGCAAGGGCCGAGGCCAAGGACGGCCTCTCCTCCGGCGATGCCTCCTCCGCCGCCGCTCCTCTCGGAGATCTCCTGCCCGCCGGCGACGTCCCGTCCGCGGACGGGACATGGCAGGTCAGCCCTCCCGGCTCCATGTACGACTACATCAAGGTCGCGTCCTTCTCCATCGGCCCCGACGGACTGGTCGACCAGTGGAGCCTGCGCGCCGAGCAGATCTTCGGCATCCCGGCACGGCGGGCGGTCGGGATGGACCCCATCGCGGCCTTCATCGACCCGGACCGGCGCGAGCGGGGCCAGCGCAAGATGGCCGAGATCCTCGACGGCCGGGAGTGGACCGGGGTCGTGCCCTTCCGGCTCCCCGACACGGGGGCGGACGGCGAGCCCGGCGGGGAGGCCCTCGCCGAGGTCTATGTCATGCCGACGCGCACGGAGGAGGGTGAGAAGGCGGCCGTCTGCATCGTCGTCGACGTGCGCACTCTGCGCAGGATCGAAACCGATCTCGCCGCTTCGCAGGCCATTTTCGGCCAATCCCCCTTCGGGTTCCTGCTGATCGATCCCGACCTGCGGGTTCGCCGCGCCAACGAGCGGTTCGCGTCCATCTTCGGCGGTACGCCCGACGACCACCGGGGCAGGGACGTCCACAGCTATCTGCCGCGCGGTGAGGCCGAGCGGGTCGACGCGACCATGCGCAGGGTGCTGGACACCGGCCAGTCCATCACGGACATGCACGTCACGGGCTTCGTACCGGGCTCCGCCGGGCGCCGTCACTGGTCCATCAACCTGTACCGCGTGCACAGCGGCAGCGGCCGCCCCATCGGCATCGCATGGCTGGGAACGGACATCACCGCCCGCCGCGCCGCCGCCCGCGAGGCCGCCGCCGCACGGCGCAACCTCGCCCTGCTCAACGAGGCAGGCGCCCGGATCGGCAACTCCCTCGACCTGGAGACCACGGCCCGCGAACTCCTCGACGTCGTCGTCCCCGGCTTCTGCGACCTGGCCACCGTCGACCTCTACCAGGGGCTGCTGGCCGGTGACGAAACCCCGCCGGGTCTCGCCGACGGCAGCGCGGAGGTGCGCCGCGTCGCCTTCGCCAGCGCTGTCTCCGACGCGCCGTTCAGCGTCACCGGCGAGCCCGTCAAACTCGGCGCCGTCCACCACTACGCGTTCAACTCGCCGTGCGCGGACGCCCTGCGCACCGCCCGCCCGCGGACCGTGCCGGGCGAGGACGGCGGGCTGGTGCGGTCCACGCTCGCCGTGCCGATGGTCGCCCACGACACGGTGGTCGGTCTCGCCCAGTTCGCCCGGACCAAGGGCAGTGAGCCGTTCGGGGACCGCGACCGGGACCTCGCCGTGGAGCTGGCCGCGCGCGCCGCAGTCTGCATCGACAACGCCCGCCTCTACCGGCGCGAGCACGAACGCGCTCTGATACTGCAGCGGTCCCTGCTCCCGCCCGGCGACCCGGAGGCGTCCGGTCTCGACATCGCCTGTCGGTACCTGCCCGGCAGTCCGGCCACCAGCCGTCCCAGCGAGGTCGGCGGCGACTGGTTCGACGTCATCGAACTGCCCGGCCACCGCACCGCGCTGGTCGTCGGGGACGTGATGGGGCGGGGCCTGCGCGCCGCGGTGGCGATGGGTGAACTGCGCACCGCCGTCCGTACCCTGGCCCAGCTCGACCTCGAACCCGCAGAAGTTCTCGGCCAGTTGGACGAGATCGCCCGGGGCCTGGGCGCCCCCGGAGGCGTCCGGCAGGCGACCCGGGCCGCCCGCCGCCCCCAGGAGGCCGACCTCTCCGAGGTCTACCTGGCGACCTGTGTCTACGCCGTGTACGACTCGGTGACCAGGAGGTGCACCTTCGCCAACGCGGGCCACCTGCCGCCCGTCCTGGTCGAGCCCGGCGAGCCCGCGCTGATGCTGGACGTGCCGCCGGGCCTGCCGCTCGGCGTCGGAGGGGAACCCTTCGAGGAGGTCGAGGTCGAACTGCCCGAGGGCGCCCTGCTCGCGCTCTACACGGACGGGCTGGTCGAGAGCCGCGACCATCCCCTCGACGAGGGGCTCCAGGCCTTCGTGGGCGCGCTCACCGACCCCGACCGGCCGTCGGGCGACGACCGGCACGACGGCTCGGCGCCGCCGCGCGCCGACACCCGGAACCTGGAGGACGTCTGCGACCACGTCCTCAACACCCTCGACACCCACCACGGCGAGGACGACATCGCGCTGCTGATGGCACGTGTCCAGGGACTGCCCGCCGACTCCGTGGGCGACTGGGCGCTGCCGCGCGAGCCCCGCAGCGTGGGCCGGGCCCGCGAGTACGCCCGTACCCAACTGCTCGCCTGGGACCTGGAACCCCTCGTCGACACCACGGAACTCCTGGTCAGCGAGCTGGTCACCAACGCCCTGCGGTACGGCGAGGGCGAGATCAGGCTCCGTCTCCTCCTCGACCGCACCCTGGTCTGCGAGGTCTGGGACGCCGGTCTGGTCCAGCCGCGCCGCCGCCGTGCCCGCGACACCGACGAGGGCGGCCGCGGCCTCCAGCTCGTCGGCCTGCTCAGCGCGGCCTGGGGCTCCCGCCGCACCCCCCGCGGCAAGACCGTCTGGTTCGAACTCCCCCTCCCCGGCGCCGGCACCACCCTCACCGACCCCGCAGAGGCGCTCCTGAGCCTCTTCTGACACCCGGCCGGCCTTTCTCGGCCGGTGGGCACTCCGGCTCTCCGCGGACGGCGTGACCCCGTGCCCCCGTGCCCGGCGCCTCCGGGCCTCCGGGCCTCCGGGCCTCCGGGCCCCCGGC
>NZ_JBHXQZ010000057.1:0-14280 GCF_042717095.1 Streptomyces sp. NPDC058632
GCGGGGCCCGGTGCCTGGCCTGACCGCCGACCCCCGCCGCGCCCGCCCCCGCCCCCGCCCCCGCCCCCCCCCCCGCGGGGGGGGGCGGCGGGTCACCGCGTCGCCGCCCGCCCCCGCAGGTAACGCCACGCGCCCGGAGCCGTGCTGATCAGGACGGTCAGGACGATCGCCGTGAGCACGCCCTGCCAGGGCTCGTCGAACAGCGAGCCGCCGAGGACGCCGATCAACTGGTACGTCGCCGCCCAGGCCAGGCAGGCCGGCAGGTTGCCGCGGACGAAGCGGCGGAGGGGCCAGTCGGCGAGCAGGCAGGCCAGCATCACCGGAAGGCGCCCCGCCGGCACCAGCCGGGACAGCACCAGCACCGAGACGCCGTGGTCGGCGAGTTTCTCCCGCGCCTGATTCAGCCGGTCCTCCGGCGCCCGCGCCCGGATCGCCTCCAGCCAGCGCGAGCCGTTCCGCGACCGCATCCCGCGCCGCCCCAGCCAGTAGAGCGCGATGTCCCCGAGGAACGCGGCCAGCGACGCCGTCGCGAACACCAGCACCATCGAGATCGGTGCCGCCCGGTGGAAGGCGACCACCGCCGCCGAACTGACCAGCGCCCCGGTCGGCACCACCGGCACCAGCGCCCCGATCAGCACCAGCAGGAACAGCGAGGGGTACCCGAGCGCCTGCTGGGTGGTGCCCGGAGCCATCGTCGCCGGTACCGTCGGCACCGCCGCCGAGGCCGCGGCGGACAGGACGGACAGGTGCACACCGGCCGCCTGTATCAGGGCGGCGGGCAGGATCACCGTGGGACCCCCAGGCGCACGCTCTCCCCGTGCCCCAGCCGGTGCACCGGCACCCCGGGCGCCTGCATGGCCGCCCGCCGCACGAACTCGTCGCCCGGCGAGTGGAATTCGTGCGGACGCACGGCGTCCATGCCGATCGGCCAGTACGTGCCGTAGTGCACCGGCACCGCGTTGCGCGCCCCCAGCCGGGCCAGCGCCTCGGCCGCCCGCGCCGCGTCCAGGTGCTCCTCGCCGAGGTACGGACCCCAGCCGCCCACCGGCAGCAGCGCCACGTCGACCGGTCCGACCTCCTCGGCCATCGCGTCGAACAGCCCGGTGTCACCGGCGAAGTACGTCCGGGCCTCGCCCTCCATGACGTAGCCGAGGGCGGGGGAGCGGTGCCGCCCGAGCGGCAGCCGCCGCCCGTCGTGCCGGGCGGGCACCGCCCGTACGACCAGGTCGCCCGCCGTCAGGACATCGCCGGGCGCCACCTCGCTCACCCTGAGATGCCTGAGCCGGCGCAGCCCCGGCACCGCACGGTGCGCGCCCCGGGGCACGAGCAGGTGCGTGCCCGGGGCGAGCAGGGCAAGCGACGGCACATGCAGATGGTCGGCATGCAGATGGGAGACCAGTGCCAGGTCCGCGTGCCGGGCATCCGGCGGCGGCAACGCGCCGCGCCGGCGCCGCAGATGCGCGAGCCGACGGGCGAACAGGGGATCGGTGATCACGCGCGTGTGCGCATCCTCGACCGTGCAGGTGGCGTGCCCCCACCAGGTGATCTCCACCGGCACCGCTTCTCCTCCTTCTGCGACTCCCCGAAGCCTACGCGCAGGAGTAGGGTCGGCGGCGAAGTCCGGAGGTGAGGGGGGACGCCATGGGGCCGGTGCGGGTGATCGCGATCGCGAGTCTGACGCCGTTGGAGGAGCTGGACGCCGATCCCTTCCTCGTGGACTCCCGCAGCCAGCACGCCATGTGCGCCCGCTGGGCCGGCGAGCGCGGGTACGTGGTGACCCGGGAGCTGCTGGTGCGTGGCCTGCGCCCCGACCACTGCGTGCTGTGGGACGGCGTACGGTCCGGCTCCGACCTGTTCGTGGCCCCCAGCCGCCGGGTGCTGGAGAGCGCCCTGTCCTGCGTCGAGGAGTTCACCGCCGAGTGCGCGCGGCGCGGGGTGCGCGTGGAGACCGTCGGCCACGCCGAACCGCTGTACGACGCCGCGATGAAGGCCCGGGTGCACCGCCGCCTGTCCATGCCGACGGCGGGCTACGACGGCCGCTGAGGACCGCGCGCCCGGTTCCGGGGCGCCGCCCGTTTCCGGCCGCACGCTTTTGCCCGTCGGTTTCCGGGGGACGAAACGGCACGTCCGGGCGTTGTGGCAGGGTGTGGGTACGGCGGGGGCCGGTTCGCGGGCCGCCCTGGCGGCAACGGGCCGGGACGTGAGGTGGACTGGGTGTGAGTGGCGTGCGGTGGCGACGGATCGCCAGTCAGATCGGGCGGAGCGTCACGGTGTGGGCGGTCGCCACCCTCACCATGCTGGTGCTCGCCGGCATCCTCCCCGACTTCCGGCTGCGCTCCGCCGACGGCGACAGCGCCACCGACATCGCGGTCACCGCCGCGCTCGGCGCCGGCGCCTTCGGCCTGCTGTCGGCGCTGGTGTGGCCGCTGCTGGTGCGCCTGCTGCTGCTCGTACCGGCGCTCGTCCTCGGCCTGCTGGTGTTCTTCCTCAACGGCGCGCTCCTGCTGGTGGCGCTGCGGATCACCCCGGTCGAGCGCGGCACCGCCGCCTGGGAGACCGCGATCGTGGTCGCCGCCGTGATGTCCGCCGTCGCCTCCGCCACCGGAGCCGCCCTCGCCGTGCGCGACGACGACGCCTACCGCCGCCGCCTCTACCGCCTCGCCGACCGCCGCCGGCGCACCACACCGCCCGTCCCGGCCACCCCCGGCACCGTCTTCCTGCAACTGGACGGCGTCGGCCACGACGTCCTGCTGCGCGCCGTCGGCGAGGGCCTGATGCCGACCGTCGCCCGCTGGCTCGGCACCGACGACGCCGGCCTTCCCCACTCCCACCGGCTCACCCCCTGGCGCACCGACTGGTCCAGCCAGACCGGCGCCAGCCAACTCGGCATCCTGCACGGCAGCAACCACGACGTCCCCGCCTTCCGCTGGTACGAGAAGGACCGCCGGGAGGTGATGGTCTGCAACCGCCCCACCAGCGCCGTGGAACTCCAGCAGCGTGCCGTCCGGAACGCCGGACACCCCGGACTGCTCGCCGACGACGGCGCCAGCCGCGGCAACCTGTTCAGCGGCGGCGCCGACGAACAGGCCCTGGTGCTGTCCATCGCCGCCCGCCGCCGCAGCCGCGAGAACCGCTCCCGCTCCGGCTACTTCGCCTACTTCTCCGACCCGGCCAACGCCGTGCGCACCGCCCTGTCCTTCGCCGCAGAGGTGACCCGCGAGATCGGCCAGTCCACCCGCGCCCGGTGGACCAAACAGCTCCCGCGCGTGTCCCGCGGCGGGCTCTACCCCTTCATACGGGCCTTCGCGACCGTCGTCGAGCGGGACGTGGTCGTCTCCGCCGTCATGGGCGACCTGCTCGCCGGCCGCACCTCCGTCTACGCCGACCTGGTCGCCTACGACGAGGTGGCCCACCACTCCGGACCCGCCGGCCGGGACGCCGAGAAGGTCCTGCAACGCCTCGACCGCTCCCTCGCCCTGATCGAGCACGTCGCCGAACACGCCCCCCGCCCCTACCGGATCGTGGTCCTCTCCGACCACGGCCAGAGCCCCGGCGAGACCTTCCGCTCCCGCTACGGCCTCACCCTCGGCGACCTGGTACGGGCCGGCTGCGGACTGCCCGTGCCACGCCGCGCCCGGCGCACCCACAGCGGCGCCGAGGCCCGCGCGGCGGTCCGGGCGGCGCTGCGCCGCCCGGTCGAGGAGGGCATCGAGCAGCACCGCCCCTCGCGCGACTCCGAGCCCGTCGTCCTGGCCTCCGGCAACCTCGGCCTGGTCTCCTTCCCGGACGTGCCGCACCGGATGACCAGGGAGGAGATCGACGCCCGCCACCCCGCCCTGCTGCCGACCCTCGCCAACCACCCCGGCATCGGCTTCCTGCTCGTCGGCAGTCGACGGCACGGCGGCGTCGTGCTCGGCGCGCACGGCGCGGAGATCCCCCTGGACGAACTCGACGACGACCCCGGGCCGCTCGCCGTGTTCGGGCCGGGCGCCGCCGACGCCGTACGCCGCACCCACTCCTTCCCGCACACCGCCGACATCATGGTCAACTCCTTCCACGACCCCGACGACGGCGAGGTGCTCGCCTTCGAGGAACAGATCGGCTCCCACGGCGGCCTCGGCGGTGACCAGTCCCGCCCCTTCCTGCTGTCCCCGCTCGCGCTGACCGCACCGGTCCCCGACGGGGAGGAGCTCGCCGGCGCCGAGCAGGTTCACCACGTACTGCGCCGCTGGCTGAAGGAGTCGGACGACTCCGGGCTGAAGACGGATCAGGACCGGGAACAGGCGGCCTAGGACGGGCGACGGCCGCCGGGGCGGATCGCCCATGTGCCGCCGTACGCGGGGTATACGGGACGGATCGTGGTTGTCCCGAGCGTCCGAGGAGGTACGTG
The DNA here is from genome assembly GCF_042717095.1 of Streptomyces sp. NPDC058632. Lineage (NCBI taxonomy): Bacteria > Bacillati > Actinomycetota > Actinomycetes > Kitasatosporales > Streptomycetaceae > Streptomyces > Streptomyces sp. NPDC058632. Next base: position 4,391 of record NZ_JBHXQZ010000057.1, read on the forward strand.
CCGTGCCCGCCGTCAAGCGTTGGCTCGACCGAAGTCTTTTTGCCCAGGCGATGGTGATCTTCCTGCTGGGCGTGGGGATCACCGCCCTGTTCCGCAGGGACGAGCATCCCGTGATCTGGGTCGTGCAGGCCGCGTTGTGCACCGGTGTCGCCGTGGCGGTCCTGGCCGCCCAGCGTCGCCGTGCCGTACGGGCGGCGGGCGTCGGTCCGGGAGCGGTCGCCGACCTCAACCGCCGGATACGGCGTGGTGAGGTGCCGCAGGACCCGGAGGAACGAGCGGCCATGCGGCGGCTGGCCGACGACCAGCTCGACAGCATGCAGCGCGCGGGCCGGTGGTTCCCCTACTGGCTCGCCCTGATGGGACTCGTCGCTGTCGGCCTGCTCGTTCTCGGCGTCGTCAGCGGCTCCGTGGTCCCCTCGGTGGCCTTCGCCGTCAGCATGCTCGGATTCCTCTGGTGGGTCGTATGGATGCGCCGCCGCTCGATGCGTCGTCTCCGTACGGCGCGATCGGCGTCGGAGAGTCCGGGCGAACGCGTGTGACGGCCCGCCCCCGTCGGCGGCGCGCCGCCCGCCCTCACCGCGAGGGCGCCGGTCCTGCGGCCGCGTCGAGCCGTAGTGTGATCGGATAGGGCCGGGAACCCGGTGGCCCGGGAGTCTCCCGACCGCTTTCCTCCCCGGCCGGACACACGGCCGGACTTCTTCGAAAGGATGCGTCATGGCAGCCACGCGCTCCGCACACACCGTCTGGGAAGGCAACCTCATCAAGGGCAACGGGGTCGTCACCTTCGACTCCTCCGGCAGCATCGACGAGCAGCCGGTCACGTGGGCGTCGCGCGCCGAGGAGGCGAACGGCAAGACCAGCCCCGAGGAGCTGATCGCCGCCGCGCACTCCAGCTGCTACTCGATGGCCTTCTCCAACATCCTCGACAAGGCGGGCAACCCGCCGACCCGCCTGGTGACCTCCGCCGACGTCACCTTCGTGCCCGGTACGGGCATCACCGGCATCCACCTCACCGTCGAGGGCACCGTCCCCGGCCTGGACGAGGCGGCCTTCCTCGCCGCCGCCGAGGACGCCAAGGTCAACTGCCCGGTCAGCCAGGCGCTGAAGGGCACCGAGATCACCCTGACGGCGAAGCTCTCCTGACCCGCTCGCCCCGCACGTAGAGGACGTACGGACACACCCGCAGGCCGCTCCGCAGGGGGCGGCCTGCGCCGCGTCCGCGTCCCCTGCCTCGACGACCCCGGCCTCGAGACCTCGAAGATCCTGGAGACCTAGAGGATCCTGGAGACCCCGAAGACAGGGAGCCGCCCCGTATGACGTCACGGCCCGCCGTCTCCGCGCACCGGGGAGGTTCCGAACGCGCCGCGCCCGCGACCCGGGAGGCCTACGAGGACGCCCTGCGGTCCGGCGCGGAGTACGTCGAGTTCGACGTACGGCGCACGGCGGACGGGATCTTCGTCGTCCACCACGACGCCCGCGCGGGACGCACCGGCCCGCCGCTGGCCACGCTCACCCACGCCGAACTCTGCGCGCGCGCCGGATACCCCGTTCCCGTCGTGGACGACGTCATGGAGCTGATCGCGGGAAAGCTCGTCGGGCATCTCGACCTGAAGGAGACCGGGCACGAGCGGGAGCTGATCGACCGCGCGATCGCCCTGCTCGGCCGGGACGGCTTCGTCGCCACCAGCCTGGAGGACCGTTCCGTCGCCGCGATCACCACGGCCTTCCCCGGCGTACGCACCGCGCTCTCCCTGGGCCGGGACGGCACCGGGGTCCCGCGGGCCCGGCTGGCGCGCACCCGGCTGAGCGAACTGCTGCCCATGCGGCGGGTCCGTGCCTGCGGCGCCCACGGGATCGCGGCGCACCAGCGGCTCGCCCGCGGCGGGGCGCTGCGCGAGGCGGCCCGCAACGGACTGTTCACCATGGTGTGGACGGTCAACGACGCCGCCCCGATGCGCGCCTTCCTCACCGACCAGCGTGTGGACGTACTGATCACCGACCACCCCCGCCGCGCCGTGGAACTGCGCGCGGCGAGCGGTTGAGGTCGGGTGACGAACGGTCCGGGCGAACTATTGACAACAGCGCGCTCAAGTTTTCTGCTGGAAGCCTGGAAGTCCGAAGAGGTGTGCCCTGGCGGAAGGGGACAGCGATGGGACGTGCGGTCGGAATCGATCTGGGGACCACGAACTCGGTGGTGGCCGTGCTGGAGGGCGGTGAGTCCACGGTCGTCACGAACGCGGAGGGCGCCAGGACCACCCCCTCCGTCGTGGCCTTCGCCAAGCACGGGGAGGTGCTGGTCGGTGAGGTGGCCAAGCGGCAGGCCGTGACGAACGTCGACCGCACCGCCCGCTCGGTCAAGCGCCACATGGGCGACGGACAGTGGCACTTCCCGGACCAGGGCTCCGTGGACGGCACCCGCTACCGGGCGCAGGAACTGTCCGCCCGCGTGCTGCAGAAACTGAAGAGGGACGCCGAGGCCTACCTCGGCGAGGACGTCACCGACGCCGTGATCACCGTACCGGCGTACTTCGACGACACCCAGCGGCAGGCCACCAAGGAGGCCGGGGAGATCGCCGGACTGAAGGTCCTGCGGATCATCAACGAGCCCACGGCGGCGGCCCTCGCGTACGGCCTGGACAAGGAGAACGAGCAGACCGTCCTCGTCTTCGACCTGGGCGGCGGCACCTTCGACGTGTCGCTCCTGGAGATGGGCGACGGCGTCATCGAGGTCAAGGCCACCAACGGCGACACCCGGCTCGGCGGCGACGACTGGGACCAGCGGCTCCTCGAACATCTCGCGCAGAGCTTCAAGGGCCGGTACGGCATCGACCTGACGCGGGACAGGATGGCCGTGCAACGGCTGCGGGAGGCCGCGGAGAAGGCCAAGATCGAGCTGTCCTCCTCCTCCGGGACCACCGTCAACCTGCCCTACATCACGGCCACCGCCGACGGCCCGCTGCACCTGGACGAGAAGCTCACCCGGGCCCAGTTCCAGGAACTCACCGCCGACCTGCTGGAGCGCTGCAAGAAGCCCTTCCACCAGGCCGTGAAGGACGCCGGGGTGAAGCTCTCCGCGATCGACCACGTCATCCTCGTCGGCGGCTCCACCCGGATGCCCGCCGTCACCGACCTGGTCCGTGAACTCACCGGCAAGGACCCGCACAAGGGCGTCAACCCGGACGAGGTCGTCGCCGTCGGCGCGGCACTCCAGGCGGGCGTCCTCCGCGGTGACGTGAAGGACGTGCTGCTCCTCGACGTCACCCCGCTGTCCCTGGGCATCGAGACCAAGGGCGGCATCATGACCACGCTGATCGAGCGCAACACGACCATCCCGACCCGGCGTTCGGAGACCTTCACCACCGCCACCGACAACCAGCCCTCGGTCGGCATCCAGGTCTACCAGGGCGAACGCGAGATCGCGGCGTACAACAAGAAGCTCGGCGTCTTCGACCTCACCGGTCTGCCCCCGGCCCCGCGCGGCGTCCCGCAGATCGAGGTGGCCTTCGACATCGACGCCAACGGGATCATGCACGTCTCCGCCAAGGACCTCGCCACCGGCCGGGAACAGAAGATGACCGTCACCGGCGGCTCGGCACTGCCCAAGGACGACATCGACCGCATGATGCGCGAGGCCGAGCAGTACGCCGACGAGGACCGCAGGCGCCGTGAGGCCGCCGAGACCCGCAACCAGGCCGAGCAGCTCGTCTACCAGACGGAGAAGTTCATCCAGGACAACGAGGACCGGATCCCCGCCGGCACCAGGACCGAGGTGGAGGCCGCCGTCGCCGAACTGAAGCCGCTGCTGGAGAAGCCCGCCGACACGGCCGCCCTGCGCGCCGGCGCCGAGAAGCTCGCCGCGGTCAGCCAGCGGATGGGCCAGGCGATGTACGCCCGGGCCGACCAGGAGTCCACCGGTGACGCCGGGCAGCACACCTCACCGCAGGAGGAGGAAGGTGTCGTCGACGCGGAGATCGTCGACGACGAGGGCGCGGGGAGCAGCGGGCGCGGGGGCGCTCAGTAGCTGTCCCGGAACTCCCGCAGCAGCTTCTGTGTGTGCTGGGTGGAGGCCGCCCGCGCCGTCATGTGGTCCAGCACCTCCAGGTGCACCGAGACCTCCTTGCGGGAGTCCAGATACAGCGCGCCGGTCAGGTACTCGGTGAACACCATGTCGGGCAGTTCCGGCTCGGCGAACCGGAACAGCGAGAAGGGCGCGTACGTCCCCGGGTGGGGGCCGTCGGCGAACTCGGCGACCTGGAGGGTGATCCGGTCCCGCTCGGACCACTCCAGCAGCTTGTCGAACTGCTCGCGCATCACCCGGCCGTCGAGCGACACCGGGCGTCGCAGGACCGTCTCCTCCACGATCACCCACAGGTGGGGCGGATCCCGGCGCTCCAGGAGCCGCTGCCGCTCCAGCCGCAGCGACACATGCCGCTCGACGGCCCCCGGCCCCTGGTTCCCGATCGTCCCGGCCTCCATGACGGCACGCGCGTAGTCCTCCGTCTGCAGCAGCCCCGGCACGAAGTGCGGCTCGTAGGACCGGATGACACGGGCGGCGCCCTCCAGGCTCACGTACAGGCTGAACCACTCGGGCAGTACGTCGTGGAATCGCTGCCACCAGCCAGGACGGTTCGCTTCCTCCGCGAGCTCGATGAAGGTGGCCGCCTCGCTCTGGGACACCCCGTACGCCGTCAGCAGGATCTGGATGTACGGGATCTTCAGTGCGACCTCGGCCGTTTCCATGCGCCGGACGGTCGCGGGAGCCACCCGCAGGACGCGGGCGGCCTCCTCACGGGTGAGGTCCGCCGTCTCCCGCAGCTCCTGCAGCCGCCTGCCGAGTACCACTTGGCCCACCGTGGGTGCGGCCCGCCGTTCACTCACGCCACGTCTCCCCAACGCACCCCGACACACGATCAGTCTGCCATGCCCGCCCGACCCTCTCACGGGAGGAGGCCGGACGCCCTCGTTCCGGGCGCCCGGGTCATGACGTCCGGGGTAATCGACCGCGACCCGTCGCAGACGGGATCGTGGACGCACCGGCCCAGGGACCCGGCTGACAGGCAGGTGGGCAGCATCCGGAGCGCGGTATGCGGTATGCGGTATGCCGTATGCGGTGCGCCGCGGCCTTCAGCCCGTGACCGGGCCGCCCCGGACCGGTCTCGACCCCGACCCCGACCCCGACCCCGACCCCGACCCCGACCCCGACCCCGACCCCGACGGAGGGTGATCCATCATGTCCGCGACCCAGCTCGCCGCACTCACCCGGACCTCCGGCCCGCAGTCCGCGCTGCGCCGCCTCCTGGTCCTCGACACCGCCGTGACCGGCGTCAACGCACTCGCCTACCTCGCCCTCTCCGGCCCGCTCGGCCGTTTCCTCGGCGTCGGCCCCGGCCTGCTGACCGGGCTCGGCGCCCTCCTCGCGGTGTACGCGGCCGGCGTGGGCCTGCTGGCCTCGCGCCGATGTCCGCCGACGCTCGGCGTCCGAGCCGTCGTCGAAGTCAACCTCGCCTGGGCGGTGGTGAGTTGCGTCGCCCTCGTGCTGTGGCTCGAGCCGAGCACGGCGGGCGCGGTGTGGACGGTCCTCCAGGCGCTCGTCGTGGCCGGTTTCGCCCTGCTCCAGCACATGGCACTGCGGGTTTCTCGTCAACTCAGCCAGGAGTGAAGGTACTTGGCCGTCGCGGGATCGGCGGGGAGAAGGGTCTCCACAGCCAGCTCGGCGACGGTCACGTCCATCGGTGTGTTGAAGGTGGAGATCGACGACACGAACGACAGGATCCGGCCCTCGTGCTCGATGCGCATCGGCAGCGCGAAGTACGCCACGGACGCCGACTCCTCCTCCCCGTCCGCTGCCCCGGCCCCCTCGGCCGAGTCCGGCTCGGGTTTTGGCACCGGGAACGCCGCGACCTCCTCGTACAGCGCCCGCAGCGGTGCGGAGCGGCGGAGCGCGATCTGCCGCCCCATCTGCTCCAGCAGATGCCCGCGCCATTCCCGCAGATTCCGGATCCGGGGCGCGAGACCCTGCGGGTGCAGCGTGAGCCGCACCGCGTTCAGCGGCGGTACCAGCAGCGACTCCGGTACCCCGTCGAACAGCATCATGATCCCGCGGTTGGCGGCCACGACGTCGTACATCGCGTCCACCACCAGCGCCGGATACGGCTCGTATCCGGCGATCAGCCGCTCGATGCCCTCGCGCAGCGCCTCCAGCGCCGGGTCGTCCAGCGGGGTCTCGGGGAACCGGGGCGCGTAACCGGCCGCCAGCAGCAGCGCGTTGCGCTCCCGTACCGGGACGTCCAGGTGCTCGGCCAGCCGCAGCACCATCTCCTCGCTGGGCCGGGAGCGGCCGGTCTCGACGAAGCTGATGTGCCGGGCGGACGAGTCCGCGCGCAGCGCGAGCTCCAGCTGGCTGACCCGCCGCTGCTCCCGCCAGGCCCGCAGCAGCGGACCCACGCCTCCGGCGGCGGGGGTGGTGGTGCCGGGCGTCAGAGTGCTCATGCCGGGACGGTAGCCGAGAAGACGCCGTACGGGGGAGCCGTACCTTCGGAACCGCCCTCCGACCACCCCCGGCCTCCTGCGCAGGGTCCGGCGGCACGTCCTGTGGCACGCTGGGCGGAGAGAAACCCCGACCGCCCCGGGGGACGGAACCGTCACGGGGGGACAGAGGAGCGCAGCCCATGCCCGCCGAACCCGCCGCATCCGCCGAACCCGCCGCATCCGCCGCATCCGCCGCATCCGCCGCACCGCTGTCGCCGAAGGAGATCGAGGAACGGCTGACCGGCCTGCCGGGCTGGTCGCTCGACGGCGGCCGGCTCACCCGTTCCTACCGGCTCGGCTCCCACTTCGCGGCGACGGCGATGGTCGTCCACGTCGCCCAGGTGCAGGAGGAACTCGACCACCACTCCGACCTCACCCTCGGCTACAACACCGTGTCCGTCGCCGTCCGGACGCACGGCGCGGGTGGCGCCGTCACCGCGAAGGATGTCGAACTGGCGCGCAGGGTGCAGGACTTGGCCCCCGGTCACGGTGCACACTGAGGCGTGTGCTCGACTACGACGAGGAAGCGGGGCGGTACGACGCCTCACGCGGGGGTGAGCCCCGGGCCGCGGCCGCCGCGCAGGCGGTGCTCGACCTGATTCCCCCCGGGGCGCGCGACCTGCTGGACATCGCCTGCGGCACCGGCATCGTGACCCGGCGCTTCCCCGTCGTCCGTGCCGGCCTGCGGGTGGCCGGCGTCGACCTCGCCCCGTCGATGACCCGGATCGCCGCAACCCGTCTGCCCGGCACCGTGGTCCGCGCAGACAGCCGTCATCTGCCGTTCGGTGACGCCCGGTTCGACGCCGCCGTCAGCGTGTGGCTGCTGCACCTCCAGTCCGGCCCCGAGGACGTGCGGGCGCTCGTCGGCGAGTGCGCCAGGGTCCTGCGGCCCGGCGGTGTCTACGTCACCACCGTCGACAAGGCCGCCTCGCACAATGTGGGCAGCGACATCGACGCCGTCCTCTCCGCCCGCCCGCGCGGCCCGGTGCGCGACAGCGCCGCCGACGTGGCGGCCTGCGCCGCCGAACATGGCCTTGTCCCGGCCGGACGGACCGTCTTTCGGGGCCACGGGCAGGGCCGCAGCCCTCGCCGCACCATCGCCGACCTGCGCCGCGGCTGGTTCGTCACCCTGCCCCCCGGCTCCCCCCTCGCCGACGCCTTCGCCGCCCGCCTCGCCGCCCTCCCCGACCAGGACCGCCCCCGCCCCGACCCGGTCTTCCGGCTACGGGCGTTCCGAAAGCCGCCGACGTCCCTTGCGGGGGGCGGCAACCCAACAGGGACCGGTGACGACTGAAAGGCGGAATCCCCCCGCCCTCCCTGGAGGTTCGTCCCGTGAAGCACCCGCACAGGCATCCGCGGAAGCACGCGCACAGGTCAGGCGGACGCCGGTTCGTCCTTCCCGCGGTCCTCACCGCCGTGGCCCTCGCCGGGGCCGGGCTCACCGGGCTCGGCGCCGGTACCGCCGAAGCCGCCACGGCACGCCAGGTCGAGGCACTCGACCGGGGCGTGGTCAGTGTGCACAACGGCAGCGGCAACCTGGTCGGCTGGCGCTGGCTCGCCACCGACCCGGACAACGTCTCCTTCAACGTCTACCGGGCCGGTACGAAGGTCAACGCCGGCCCCGTCACCGGCTCCACCACGTTCTTCCACTCCGGCGCCCCGTCCCACGCCGACTACACCGTCCGCGCCGTCGTGAACGGCGTCGAGCAGGGCGACTCCGTGCACGCCGTCCAGTTCCGCGCCGGCTACAAGGACGTACCCATCTCCCCGCCGGCCGGCGGCACCACCCCGGACGGCGTCTCCTACACCTACGAGGCCAACGACGCCTCCGTCGGGGACCTCGACGGCGACGGCGCCCTCGAGTTCGTCCTCAAGTGGCAGCCCACCAACGCCAAGGACAACTCCCAGTCCGGCTACACCGGCAACACGATCGTCGACGGCATCCGGCTCGACGGAACCCGGCTGTGGCGCATCGACCTGGGCCACAACATCCGTTCCGGCGCCCACTACACCCAGTTCCAGGTGTACGACTACGACGGCGACGGCAAGGCCGAGGTCGCCATGAAGACCGCCGACGGCACCCGGGACGGGGCCGGCGCCGTCATCGGCAGCTCCTCCGCCGACCACCGCAACTCCGGCGGCTACATCCTGTCCGGCCCCGAGTACCTGACCATGTTCAACGGGCAGACCGGCAGGGCCATGGGCACCGTCGACTACGTCCCCGCCCGCGGCACCGTCTCCTCCTGGGGCGACTCCTACGGCAACCGCGTCGACCGCTTCCTCGCCGGCACCGCCTACCTCGACGGCGCCCGGCCCTCCCTGATCATGGCCCGCGGCTACTACACCCGTTCCGTCGTCGCCGCCTGGGACTGGCGAGGCGGCGCCTTCACCCGCCGCTGGACGTTCGACACCAACTCCTCCACCAACAGCGGCAAGGGCTACGACGGCCAGGGCTCCCACAGTCTCTCCGTCGGCGACGTCGACAACGACGGCAGGGACGAGATCGTCTACGGCGCGATGGCCGTCGACGACAACGGCAACGGCCTGTGGACCACGAAGACCGGTCACGGCGACGCCCAGCACCTCGGCGACCTCGACGCGTCGACCTCCGGCCTGGAGTACTACAAGGTCTCGGAGTCGACCTCCCAGCCCGCGGCCCTGTACGTCAACCCGGCCAACGGATCGGTCCGTTGGAAGCTGTCCGCCTGCTGCGACAACGGGCGCGGTGTCGCCGGTGACATCTGGCCGGGCAACTCCGGCCCCGAGATGTGGTCCTCCTCCGACGGCTCCGTCCGCGACGAGGGCGGCGGCACCAAGGGCCGCAAGCCGTCCTCCGCCAACTTCCTTTCCTGGTGGGACGGCGACCCGGTGCGTGAACTCCTCGACGGCACCCGCATCGACAAGTACGGCACCTCCTCCGACACCCGCCTGCTGACAGGGTCCGGAGTCGCCTCCAACAACGGCACCAAGGCCACCCCCGTACTGTCCGGCGACATCCTCGGCGACTGGCGCGAGGAGGTCGTCTGGCGCACCGGCGACAACACCGCGCTGCGCATCTACTCCACCCCGCACGACACCAACGTCAAGATCACGACGCTGCTCCACGACACCCTGTACCGCACCTCGCTGGCCTGGCAGAACACCGCCTACAACCAGCCGCCGCACACCGGCTTCTTCATCGGTGACGGCATGCCGACCCCGCCGCGTCCGGCGGTCTACACACCCTGAGGACGCGGACCCCGAACAGGACCGCGGGGGGGGGGGGGGGCGCCCCCCCCCCCCCCCCCCCCCCCGGGCGCCCACCGCCCCCCCCGGCCCCCCCCCCCCGCCCGCCCCCCCCCCCCGGCCGCGGCCCCCCCCCC